>PGYF01000038.1:25210-33772 GCA_002839535.1 Nitrospira bacterium HGW-Nitrospira-1 | reverse complement strand
CGCTGGCGGCTATCCAACCAGTCATTCGAGACCGATAGGTTCCTCCCCTTATGGAACTAAAGTTCCGACGGCTCGTTACCTACGGCTCAACTCCGCGTTGAAGCTGTAGAAAAACCCTTGAAATCCTCATTGAATCGCCAATCTGATTACATAGAGCAATGAATCATACCGCTTAGTAAGGAGAGAGTGGCGAGATACAAAGAATACGATTACACCCAAGGGAAGTTCATACAGATACACTTTGACAAGCAGATACTGCCTGGGACGTTTGAACACACCCTTCATTATTTAAACAATGGAATAGACCTGTCGATCTTTGACTTATCCCCTCAGCATGGTCTAAATTTTCAGAAAATACGAAAAGATGTTTAACCAGCCGTTTTCCATATGGTGTGATTTATCAAATTATTGAAGATAAAGTCATAATAATTGCAATTATGCAGTTGAACAGGAAACCTGATTATTGGAAAAAGAGAATAAAATAAAGCTCAACAAACAAAAAGTTGATTTTAAATACTTTTTTCTGCAAACTACCAACAGCACAGGCGCAGTAACGCTTAAAAGGGAATCCTGTTAAATTCAGGAGCGGTCCCGCCGCTGTAATCCTGATTCCGATGAAACGGAATAAATACCTTTGCCGGTAACATGCCACTGTTCATATCCGAATGGGAAGGCTGGTAAAGGTCGGGAGAGCCAGAAGACCTGCCTGTCAAGAACAGGGATTAGGCGTTAGGGATTTGGGATTGGTTTTTACTAACCCCTAAACCCCCCATAGCCAATCCCTTTATGTGCCTTTCCGCGGAGGAAGGTGAGGATGAAGTGAAACAGGGTGCAATCCTCAAGGCGTTTTTCGTCTTGAGGATTTTTTTATTTGAGGAGGCATATAGCATGACACAGTTGGAGCGGGCAGAAAAAGGAGAGTATACGGAAGAAATCAGGTCTGTTGCAGCCGAGGAAGGCATTGACCCTGAGGCGCTTAGAAGGAGAGTAGCGGCCGGCAAGATCGTAATCCCGGCAAACAAAAACAGGGCACAAAAGGTTGTCGGCATCGGCAAGGGGCTCAGGACAAAAGTAAACGCCTCTATCGGGACTTCCACTGAAATAGTCGACCTCGCAATGGAGGTGGAAAAGGCAGGAATTGCCGAAAAATACGGCGCTGATACCTTGATGGATCTGAGCGTTGGCGGCGATATTGCCGGCATACGAAAGGCTGTTATGGCTGAGATAAGCCTTCCAGTGGGCACTGTCCCCCTCTATGAGGCCTTTGCCCTGGCCATCGAAAAATACGGCGCAGCAGTAAACATGCCTGCTGAACTCCTCTTTGAAATCACAGAAAGGCAATGTGAAGAAGGCGTTGGCTTCATGGCGATCCACTGCGGCATCAACAGAAGGACTGTTGAGATGCTCCGCAGGCAACATTACCGCTACGGCGGGCTCGTATCCAAGGGCGGTTCGTATATGGTCGCATGGATGGAGCATAACAACAGGGAGAACCCCCTGTATGAGCATTTTGACAGGGTTGTCAATATTCTGAAAAAACACGACACTGTTTTGAGCCTTGGCAATGGATTCAGGGCAGGCGCTATCCATGATGCCTGCGACCGGGTCCAAATCCAGGAACTGCTCATCAACTGCGAGCTTGCAGAAATCGGAAGAGAGATGGGATGCCAGACCATGGTGGAAGGACCGGGCCATATTCCCATCAATGAAATCGAGGCGAACATAATCATGCAAAAAAAGATGAGCGGGGAATCTCCATTTTATATGCTCGGCCCTATTACAACCGACATTGCTCCTGGCTATGACCATATAACCGCTGCGATCGGCGCGGCTATTTCATCGTCGTATGGCGCTGACTTTATCTGTTATGTTACCCCATCGGAACACCTGGGCCTTCCGTTTCCAGAGGATGTGCGGGAAGGGGTTATTGCATCGAAGATAGCAGCGCACGTTGGAGACATGATAAAACTAAACAAAACGGATGCAGACAAGGGCATGGCAAAGGCAAGGAGGGACATGCAGTGGAGCAGGCAGTTTGCTTATGCGATTGACCCTGAACGAGCGCTCGAAATAAAGACCAGGAGAGGCAATGGCGATGAGCATTCCTGCACCATGTGCGGGAAGTTTTGCGCAAACAACATGCTTCGGGGCATGTTTGAAAAAGACATGGAAGGCTCCGATAAAAAATAAATGAAGGCGGAAAAAGGCAAAATAGTTTTTATCCTTGGCGGGGCAAAGAGCGGGAAAAGTTCGTTTGCCCTGAAAAAAGCGTCTCTGCTTTCAGGGAAAAAGGCTTATATAGCCACAGCCCAGGCACTTGATGATGAGATGGCGGAGAGGATTGAAAAACATAAAAGCGTTAGAGGAAGCAACTGGGATACGTTTGAGGAGCCAACAAAGATTTCAGAAGTAATAGAAAAAATAGGGAACAACTATAGTGTGATTACTTTGGATTGCCTGACGCTATGGCTTTCCAATATGATGTGCGGCAGCCTGAATGCTTCTGAAGAAATTGAAAGATTTTTTGACTCGTTACGCATTACGCATCACGCATCACGGCTTTTCATTGTCTCAAACGAGGTCGGGATGGGGATTGTTCCTGAAAATGAACTGTCAAGGAGATTCAGGGATTTATCAGGTTATTTAAATCAAAGGGTTGCGCAGATCGCCGATGAGGTGTATCTCGTGACTGCTGGAATACCGATAAAAATAAAATAACAACATGTGTATAAAAGCAAGGCATGGTATTTTCGCTCATTCTCGCTGCGCTCCGAGGCTTTTGCCTTTTTATGATAAATATTCTTTTTTGAATAGCGGCAAAAAAATCCGCTCAAATACTATACCTTGCTTTTATTAAAACTGATGATCAGGAGATAACTATGGACTTGTTGCATGATGCCTTAAAAAATATAAAGCCGGTAAATAAAGAGTGGTATGACATGGCCCAAAAACATCTGGACAACCTTACAAAGCCTCCCGGCAGCCTCGGAAGGCTTGAGGAATTCGCAAGACGACTCGTTGCAATTACTGAAAATAGGAACCCGCTCTTTGACCGGAAGGCCATTTTTACCTTTGCAGGAGACCATGGGGTGGCGGCTGAAGGCGTATCAGCTTATCCGCAGGAAGTAACTCAGCAGATGGTATTTAATTTTTTGAGGGGCGGCGCAGGGATAAACGTCCTTGCCCGGCACGCGGGCGCAGAAGTTGTTGTGGTGGATATCGGTGTTGCGCATGATTTCGGAGAACCCCCCTTGCCCCACTTTGACGAAGGGGAGGCGGGCGGATTATTTATCTCGAAGAAGGTGGTAAGAGGCACGCGGAATTTTCTTAAAGGTCCTGCCATGACAAGGGATGAGGCAATGAGGTGTATTGAGGTGGGGATCGAGCTTGCCGGCGGTTATGCAAAAAAAGGGTATAAGATTATCGGCGCCGGCGATATGGGAATAGGCAATACAACCCCATCCAGCGCTATTGCCGCTGTGCTGACCGGCAGAACAGTTGAGGAAGTCACCGGCAAAGGCACAGGCATATCAGATGAGTCCCTCCTGAGAAAAATAACAATAATCGAAGAAAGCATCAGGCTGAACCGGCCGGATGCAGGTGACGCGATTGATGTGCTGGCAAAGGTCGGCGGCGCTGAGATAGGAGGGATAGCCGGACTGATCATCGGCGCTGCTGCGCACAGGGTCCCTGTCGTGGTTGATGGTTTTATTTCGACTGCAGGGGCTTTAGTTGCTTACTGCCTCGAACCAATGACGAGTGATTATATGTTTGCTGCGCATAATTCAGTGGAAATCGGGCATAAGGCAATGCTTGATACAATAGGGTTAAGGCCGATCCTTGACCTTGATTTAAGGCTGGGTGAAGGGACCGGCGCTGCGCTTGCAATGTTCTTAATCGAAGCCGGACTGAAGATTTATAAGGAGATGGCGACCTTTGGCGAAGCAGGGGTCTCCGACGTGATATTGAATTAAATGAAACAAATACTCCTGGCATTCCAGTTCCTTACTATCGTGCCGGTAAAGGTGAGCGGCAGCGTATCTGAAAAGGATATCGCGCGGTCAGTGGTATTTTTCCCTGTTGCAGGGGTCTTCCAGGGGCTGCTGGCCGGCTGCGTTGCTTTTGCATCGGCAATTATCTTCCCCCCTGAAATAACCCCCGGCCTTGTTCTGCTGACATTAATCCTTTCAAACGGCGGGTTTCACCTTGACGGACTTGCAGATACATTTGACGCCATTAGTGTTAAGTCATCAGGCGATTTTGAAAGCGATAAAGAAAAAAGGCTCTCTGTGATGAAAGACAGTTCCACGGGCGCAATTGGAACAACAGCTATTTTATTTGTAATACTGTTGAAATATCTGTCCCTGAGTAACATATCGCATTTTACGCCTTTTACTTATTATTCAACGCTTTTTCTTATGCCCGTAATTTCAAAGTGGACAATGGTTGTGTCAATGTTCCATGGAAAATCCGCAAGGGCAGACGGGCTTGGGCAAATCTTTTTAAGCAGGACAGGATTAAAAGAGGTTTCAATTTCAACGCTTTTATCCATTTTAATCTTTGTCCTGCCCGTAATTTTCTCCGGCCATTTTCTTCCTGATTTTCAGTTCGTTTTTTATCCGGTATTATTGGCGGCAATGTATATCCTGTGCCGTCTGTTGGTTGCTTTTTTCAATAAGAAATTCGGCGGGCTGACAGGCGATACGCTCGGCGCAATAAGCGAGCTTACGGAAACAGCCTTTTTATTTATGGTGATAATATGGTTACGACTCTTTATTTAGTCAGACACGGGGAGACAGAAGGGAGCGAAACAAAACGCTACAAAGGAAGCATTGACGTGCCTTTGTCAGAAAAAGGAATTGAGCAGATGGAGCAACTCGCCGAATACTTAAATAGGTCTTATAAGTCCTATACAACATACAGCGGGTTATTGAACGCTGTTTACTGCTCTCCCCTAAGCAGAGCATTAAAGAGCGCTGAGATAATTGCAGAAACACATGGTTTAAAACCTGTTGCAATAGAAGACTTGAGGGAAAGAAGTTTCGGTATATGGGAAGGCATGACCTTCAGCGGGATAAAAGAAAAATATCCTGAAGACTTCGAGGCCTGGGCCAATAACCCTCTGAGATACAGCCCGATTGGAGGGGAAAGCACAATCAAGGTGAGTAAGCGGGTTATAAATGCGCTAAATATGATTTTAGAAAATCACAAAAATGGAAACAACCCCTCCTCGTCCCACTTTAGTAAAGCTGAGTTGGGGGGATTTTCAGGAGAAAATATCGCGATCATTGCGCACGGCGGCGTCAACAGGGTAATCCTCTGCCGGATACTCGGCATCCCGCTGGAAAATATCTTCAGGATAGAGCAGGATTACGCCGCGGTGAATATCATAGAGTTCTGGGACAAATATCCTGTTGTAAAACTGATTAACGGGCAGGCTTCTCTGGAGTATAAATGGTAGGGGCAGGGCATAATATTTTCGCTCATTCTCGGCCTAACGGCCTCCGAGGGCTTTTGCCTCCTGATATTTGTATATTTTACTGCAGGAATATCGGCAAAAGAATCCGCTCAAATACAATGCCCTTCCTCTATAATGGAGGCTTTATTGGCTAAGGCAATAATGATACAGGGGACAGGCTCGGGTGCAGGCAAGAGCCTGATTAGCGCAGCGCTCTGCAGGATCTTCAGCGACGAGGGGATGCGGGTCGCCCCGTTTAAGGCCCAGAACATGGCGCTTAACTCATATATAACACTTGACGGCGGAGAGATCGGCAGGGCGCAGGCGCTTCAGGCAGAGGCCGCGAGGGCGCCGGCCACGGTGGACATGAACCCAATACTGCTCAAGGCGTCAGGGGAATCGGGCTCGCAGGTCATTATCCATGGCAAGGTGCATTCAACCATGAAGGCAAAGGAATATTACGCCTTCAAAAAAACAGCATGGGTTGCTGTAAGGGCTTCCTTTGACAGACTTTCAAAACAGTATGACCTGATTGTAATGGAAGGGGCTGGAAGCCCTGCGGAGATCAATCTTATGGATGTTGACATTGTAAATATGGCTGCTGCCAGGTATGCAAATGCCCCTGTGATACTCGTTGGAGATATAGATAAGGGTGGAGTATTTGCATCGCTCTACGGCACAGTTGAATTATTAAAGGAAAGAGTAAATCCGCCTACGCCCCACTTTGACAAAGGGGGGATGGGGGGATTTTGTGATGCAGATTATATCAGGGGGTTTATCATCAACAAGTTCAGGGGTGATATGGATATACTGAAGCCGGGGCTCGATATGATCAGGGAAAAGACAGGGAAACCGGTCATCGGCGTGATGCCCTGGATTAATAACGTGGATTTGCCTGAGGAGGACGGATTATCGCTACGGGGCAGCAATTCAAAATTCAAAATTCAAAATTCAAAATCAGAAAACATAAAGATTGTGATTGTGAGGCTGCAATATATATCCAACTTCACAGACTTTGATCCTTTTATGTATGAGCCTGATGTTGAGATTATTTATTCCAGAAATCCAGCGGAGATAGAAAACGCTGACATGGTAATCATCCCCGGCTCAAAAAATACTGCGGAAGACCTTAGGTTTTTAAAGGAAACAGCTCTTGATAAAAGCATTAAGAAGGCATATACAAAAGGAATCCGGATAATAGGAATTTGCGGCGGATATCAGATGCTCGGCAGGAGGATATACGACCCGCACGGCATCGAGGGCGGATGTAAGGAAATCGAGGGTCTGGGTCTTTTGAACATCAAGACCACGTTTGAAACAGAAAAGATAACCTGCCAGGTTGAGGCTGAGTTAACAGGGATTGGCGACTGGGGATCAGGGATTAGCAAAGAAAATACTAACGCCCCCAACCCCATTCTGAAGGGCTACGAAATCCATATGGGCAGGAGCACGGGCGACATAGGCCTGTTTAACATAAAACGATTGTCTTCTCACCCATCACCCATCACCCATCACCCATCGCTGCTTTTTGACGGTTCTCGCAACAGAAACTGCTGGGGCTCCTATCTGCACGGCATCTTTGAAAATAACGCCTTCAGACGTAACATGCTTGACCATATCAGGCAGAAGAAAGGGCTTGAGCCTCTGGGCCATTCCATAGATTATGGCCGGTTGAGAGATGAGGCCCTCGACAGGCTTGCGGGCCTGGTCAGAAGGCATGTTGATATGCAGTTCATCAAAAGGATGCTTGAATTATGATTGGCCCCATTGACCTCGTCTTTGCATTCTTCCTCGACCTTGCCATAGGCGATCCTCGGTGGCTGCCCCATCCGGTCAGAGTGATCGGCAGGGCTGTCACAAGGCTCGAAAACTTCCTCGTGCGGCATGTGCGTGAGGAAAGCAAAAGGATCGCCGGCATATTCCTTGTGGCAGGCATTGTCCTGCCGGTTGCAGTGATTACATTTCTTTTCCATAGGCTGATTCTCTGGTCTTCGGCAAACCTGTCTGTAATCGTAAGCAGGGTTTTTCTCGTATATCTCATCTCAACAACAATCGCAGTCCGCGGGCTGATAGATGCGGCAAGGCTCGTCATCAAGTCAGTGCATGACGGGAGGCTCGAAGCAGCAAGAAAGAAGCTCTCGATGCTCGTTGGCCGCGACACTGCGAAGCTTTCAGGGGATAGAGCGCTGGCTGCCGTTATAGAGACTTTGGCTGAGAACCTTTCAGACGGGATTATTGCGCCTGTCTTCTATCTTGTCATCGGCGGCCTTCCGCTTGCAATGGCATATAAGGCTGTCAATACCCTTGATTCAATGGTGGGCTACAAGAACGAAAAATATATCCGCCTTGGTTGGGCTGCTGCCCGGCTCGATGATATTGCAAACTACATACCGGCAAGGATAACGGGATTTTTAATAGTTATTGCAACAGGCATCCTGGGGATTTGGTATTTGGTATTTGGTAAAGAAAAAGCTACCCCCCCCCCCCTAATCCCTAATCCCATGTTGTCGTTAAAAATCATGCGGCGCGACGGCAGGAACCATTCAAGCCCCAACAGCGGAATCCCCGAGGCAGCCATAGCCGGCGCTCTTGGGGTAAGGCTTGGCGGGCCTTCTACCTACGGCGGCACAGTAGTAGAAAAACCGCATATCGGAGACAGTCTGACCAATGATTATCTGATTGCTTCCCGTCAGGCAGCAGCGATTGTCTTTATCAGTTCAGTCCTTGCGGTTATGGCTGCGGCAGTAATACTTGGCGTGAGGACCATGCCCTGATGGATCACGGCGGGAACATCTATATGGCGTCGCTCAAGACAGGGATTCCGAAAAGGAGGATCGTTGACTTTAGCGCCTCGATCAACCCGCTCGGTATGCCTGCTTCTGCCGAACAGGCGATACGCAGGCAATTCTCCCTCATCAGCCATTATCCGGAGCCTTTTGCAGAGGGGCTTTCAGATGAGATCAGCCATATGCTCGGCGTAAGCCCCGGTTCCATTATATGCGGCAACGGCAGCACTGAACTGATCTATCTGATACCGAGGGCTTTGAAGCCAAAGCATGCGCTTATCACGGCGCCGACCTTTTCCGAATATGAGAAGGCATGCA
>PGYF01000038.1:15165-25177 GCA_002839535.1 Nitrospira bacterium HGW-Nitrospira-1 | reverse complement strand
CTTTTATTTGCAACCCCAATAATCCGACAGGCAGGCTCATCGGCAAAAAAGACCTGCTGCGCATCGCTGATGCTGCGAAAAGACTGAGGTGTTATCTCGTTGTTGATGAGGCGTTTATTGATTTCTGCCCCAGTGAGTCAGTGGCGCATGAGGTGGCAGGCAATCCCTATCTCATTGTGCTCAGGTCCTTAACCAAATTCTATGCGCTTGCCGGACTAAGGCTCGGCTACGGTATCTTTCCGCATGCTGTCGCTGATAAGATCAAAAGACAGAAAGAGCCCTGGACAGTAAACAGCCTTGCGCAGGCAGCAGGCTCTGCCGCGATAAGAGACGCCGCCTACCAACTGCGTTCCTTAAAGACCATGTGCGCAGAGAAAAAGTTCATGGAAAAGGAGTTCGAAAAAATTGGCGTTTGCTATCTGCCTTCCAGCGCAAACTACTACCTCCTCGAGATGGAGAATGCGCAGCAGGTGATCAATACGCTTGCGGAAAAAGGCATACTCGCAAGAGACTGCTCGAATTTCAGAGGCCTTGACGGAAAATATATCAGAGTGGCTGTCAGGTCGCGCAGGGACAACAGCAGGCTTATCAGGGAGGTCAGACACATATGCGGGGCTTAGTGATCGCAGGCACGCACAGCGGTTGCGGTAAAACAACTGTTACGCTCGGCCTGCTTGCTGCACTGAAAAAGAAGGGGCTTGAGGTTCAGCCATTCAAGGCAGGCCCTGACTTCATAGACACGGGACTTCACAGGCTTGTTACAGGCAGGCATTCAAGAAACCTCGATCTCTGGATGTGCGGAGAGAAATATGTCAAAGAGTGTTTTTATAAATATTCTACAGATGCTGACATAGCAGTCGTTGAAGGCGTTATGGGTATGTATGACGGAGAATTCAGCACTGCAAATCTGGCGAGACTGCTTAACCTCCCTGTAATCCTTGTTGTTGACGGATATGGCATGGCAGAAAGCGCAGGCGCAATCGTGAAAGGGATTAGGGATTGGGGATCAGGGATTGGCAATAAAACCAACCCCCAACCCCTAATCCCTAATCCCTATATTGCCGGTGTTATCTTCAACCGGGTTGCATCGGAAAACCATTACAAAAGGCTTAAAGACAGTGTCCGTGATATTCCAGTGCTGGGCTTTCTGCCGCGGGATATTGATTTTGAAATCCCCCACAGGCACCTGGGGCTGACCACTGCTGAAGAAACACCTATTTCCGGCGAGATGATTGAAACGCTTGCAAATGCGGTTTTGAGGCGCATTGATATGAATAGAATAGTTGAGTTAACGAATACTACTATAATTCCGTCATTCCCGCTTGTCGGGAATTATTCTTCTTCTGAAGGATTGCGGACAAGCCGCAATGACAACAATGACAATACCCATTCACCCATTCACCCATTCACCCATTCACCCGTAATCGCCATTGCCTATGACAAAGCCTTCTGTTTTTATTATGAAGACAATCTGGATTTATTGAGAAGCGCAGGTGCGGAAATAATCACATTCAGCCCAATATCTGATTCAAAAGTGCCGGACGGCGTTGATGGCATATATATCGGCGGCGGATATCCTGAACTCTATGCCGAACAACTGTCGCTGAATACCTCCATGCTCAACTCTATCCGTAACTGGGCAGAGGCAGGCAGGCCTCTGTATGCCGAATGCGGCGGCCTGATGTATCTGTCTCAGGGGATTTATTACAACCCCCCTTCCCCCTTAACAAAGGGGGAATTAAAAGGGGGTTGTAGCCCCTTTTCCAAGAGGGAATATTATGTGATGGCGGGCGTCTTCCCCTTTGAAACACAGATGAAGAAAGGAAGGGCGCATCTGGGCTACAGGGAAATCATTTTAAAGGAAGACTGTATCCTCGGTAAAAGAGGCGACAGATGCAGAGGGCACGAGTTCCATTATTCGGAGATTAAAGACCGTAATCAGGATGAAGGCTATACATTCAAAAACACCCTCGCAAGCTACATCCATATCCACTTTGGGAGCAATTTAAATATCGCAAGGAATTTTATGGGGAAACTAACTCCCCCTTCCCCCTAAGAACATAACCCCACCTTCACCTCCCCTTAACTTAAGGGGAGGACGGGAGGGGTTAAGAGGGGGCGCCGAAGGCGGGGGCGTTATCTCCCATTGACAGGAGGGGATGAAGGGGAGGGTGAAATTCTTATAGAGGTGAACATGGAAAATATTATATTTATCGGCCACGGCAGCCCCAGAAAAGAGGCAAACAACCTCGAGACAATCGGCAATCTTCTGCATAAAATAATCCACCCCGGCTGCAGCAACCAGTGTGTTAAGGTCGCATACATGCAGTTTGCCGTCCCTGGCATTGCTGAAACAATTAAGGCCTGCGCTGACAGTGGAGCAAAGAAAATCATTGTCCATCCCTTTTTTCTCAGCTCAGGCATGCATGTCACAAGAGATATACCTGAAATGATCGATAAAGCCAGAATAGCACACCCGGACGTGGAGTTCATATACACCGAACCCCTTGGCGTTCATGAATATCTGGCGCAGATAGTTCTGTGCCGGCTCAGGGAGGCCGCTTTCGCAACGCCTGAAGACATTGAGAAGAGGAGTTTCGAGATCATCGGAGACGAGGAAGACCTGAGCGGCATTACGCCTGAACAGGCGTCTGTTGTCAAACGGGTCATTCATGCCACGGCTGATTTCGAGTTCAGAAAGACACTGGTCTTCCACCCTGAGGCAATAAAAAACGGCGTCGCTGCCATACGTGCAGGGAAGGATATCCTTACTGATGTTGAAATGGTAAAGACAGGGATCAACAAGCGTCTCCTTGAGCAATGGGGGGGAAAGGTGATTTGTAAAATTCAAAATTCAAAATTCAAAATTCAAAATTCAAAAAATAAAACAAAGGCAGAGATGGGGATTGAATCAGCATTAAAAGAAAACAATAACATTGGTATCATCGCCATAGGCAATGCCCCAACCGCGCTTTTGAAAATAATTGACTTACTCAATAATCCGCATTACGCATCACGCATTACGCATCACGGCCCTTTAGTTGTCGGCGTTCCTGTGGGTTTTGTGAAGGCGCTTGAGTCAAAGGCATTGCTCTCAACGCAAAGGTTCCCATTTATTACGAACCTGAGCAGAAAAGGCGGCAGTCCTGTGGCAGCGGCAATAGTTAATGCATTATTAAAAATGGCCGAGAAGAAATAATGAACATTCAAGATTCAACATCTCAAAAAGCTGATTTTTTTGTATTCCCAACCGGCACCATAGCGCGAAAACTATCGCTGAAGCTCCCCTGTTCTGTCGCTCTCGTGCGCGTTGTGCATTCAGGGAGGGTGCATCCCAGGAGGATACTGGTCCCGGTCAAGGCAAGGATAGACCATGTCAAAGAACGGGCCTGCTTTACAACGCATATGGCAAGGGCATTCGGATCAAAGGTCTTTGTCTTCCACGCGCCAAAGCCGCTTGAAAAGTTCTTCCGCGGAGAGATACACCTCACCCCTGAGATCAGGGAGGTAGCCGGGGCTTCTCTGACGATACGCTTCTTCAGGCAGTTCACTCATTTTCTTGCAGTCCTGCTCTGGGTCGGCGCAGGCCTCGCTTTCCTCTCTGACTATCTCCACCCCGGTGAAGGAATGGCACCCCTGGGGCAACAGGATATTCTCGACCTCTCCGATTTCATTGCATATATGGCTTGTCCTCGTCCCCTTCGCCTTCCTGCTCTTTTTTGCTGAGGAAGCGAGGAAGGCTATCATAAGGCATATACATTAGTCCCAAATAGTACACACCCAAAACACCCCAAAACCGTGTTGTCAACACTGGTTTGTCTATTGCAGTTTTCGGGTTAACCAGGAAGGGGCCAGGGGTGGTTTGTAATGAATACTTCTTTTGCACGATAAAGGTACGGCGATTTGGTATAATTTGCTATCTGAATTTTCAAGTGAATAAATTACCACCCCTACCCCTCCTAAAATAGGAGGGGAGCTTGTGTTTATATTTTTTTGTAACTCCACTCCTTGGTTAAGGAGGGCCAGGGGTGGTTTGAACGGATCAAAACTAATGAAAAACAATTTTAATATCGCTGCCCTGCCCGGGCTCTCTGAGGCCGAGGCAGCGGAAATACTGAAGCTGGAAGGCTATAACGAGCTGCCCTCTTCAAAGCAGCGGGGGATTTTTTCTATCGCCTTTGATGTTGTGCGGGAGCCGATGTTCCTGCTCCTTGTTGCCTGCGGCATAATATATCTGGTCCTCGGAGATGTACGGGAGGCGATGATGTTGCTTGGCTTTGTCTTCGTTGTCATGGGCATCACCCTTTATCAGGAACGGAAAACAGAGCGAGCACTCGAAGCGCTCCGTGACCTTTCAAGCCCGCGCGCAATGGTGATACGCGACGAAAAACAGAGACGTATCGCAGGCCGTGAAGTCGTTCGCGGCGATGTCCTCATCCTTGCAGAAGGCGACCGCGTGCCTGCGGATGCGATGCTCATTTCCAGTATAAACCTCTCGGCAGATGAATCATTGCTGACAGGAGAATCCATGCCTGTACGAAAAACAGCATGTGATACAGACAAAGAAATAGGCAGGCCCGGCGGAGACAACCTCCCCTTTGTATATTCAGGCACCCTGATTGTCCAGGGCCAGGGGATCGCAAAAGTAAAGGCCATTGGCATTAATACCGAACTCGGCAGGATAGGGAAGTCCTTGCAGGAACTGGGGACTGAAGATACACTGCTTCACAAAGAGACAAGAAGGTTAGTCAACAGACTGGCGATTACAGGGATATTGCTCTGCGGCCTTGTCGTAATACTCTACGGGATTACGCGGGGCAATTGGCTGAATGGTTTACTTGCAGGCCTCACCCTTGCCATGGCAACCTTGCCGGAGGAATTCCCTGTTGTGCTCACCATTTTTCTCGCCCTGGGCGCATGGAGAATATCAAAAAAACAGGTGCTGACACGCCGTGTGCCCGCAGTGGAAACTCTCGGCGCCTGCACTGTCCTCTGCGTTGACAAGACAGGGACACTGACCATGAACAGCATGACTGTTAAAAAAATCTTTGCAGGTGGCGGGTTCTGCGATATCGACAGCCGGAGCGAGGGAGCATTGCCTGAGGACTGCCATGAGATCGTGGAGTTCGGCATCCTGGCAAGCAAGATAGACCCCTTCGACCCCATGGAAAAGGCGCTCAGGCAGCTCGGCATCTATTCCCTCTCGCATACCGAACACCTGCATGATGACTGGACACTGGTGCATGAATACCCCCTCTCCCATGACCTGCTCGCTCTTTCACACGTCTGGAAATCTCCTGATGGCGCTGATTATGTCATCGCAAGCAAGGGCGCGCCAGAGGCTGTGTTTGATCTTTGTCACCTCACTGAGGCAGAGAAGGCAGACCTCTATCCCCATATAAATGCAATGGCTGATGAAGGGCTGAGGGTGCTTGGCATTGCCCGGGCGGAATTTAAGCCTGCGGACCTTCCTGAGGGACATCATGACTTCACCTTCGAATTCCTCGGGTTTATCGGGCTTGCTGATCCTGTGCGGCCTACGGTTGCTCATGCTATAAAGGAGTGTTACACCGCCGGGATGCGGGTGATCATGATCACAGGAGATTATCCGGGGACAGCACAGAATATCGCCAAACAGATCGGACTCGATTCTGTCGAAGAATTTATCGCCGGGCCTGATCTCGACAGCATGGACGACGCAGAACTCCGGAGGCGCATAAAAAAGGTAAATATCTTCGCCAGGGTTGTCCCCGAACAGAAACTCCGGATCGTCAACGCCCTGAAGGCAACAGGGGAGATCGTCGCCATGACCGGTGACGGGGTCAACGACGCACCGGCGCTCAAATCCGCACACATAGGCATAGCAATGGGAGAACGCGGCACTGACGTGGCAAGAGAGGCTGCCTCGCTCGTGCTCCTCGATGACAATTTCTCCTCAATCGTGGGAGCGGTAAGGATAGGCAGGCGGATATTTGACAACCTGAAGAAGGCGATGGCATATATCTTTGCGATACATGTCCCTATCATCGGCCTTTCGCTGCTGCCGGTAGCCTTCGGATGGCCGCTCATCCTCCTGCCGGTGCATATCGTATTCCTCGAACTGATCATAGACCCTGCATGTTCGATTATCTTTGAGGCTGAAAACGAGGAGATGGATATTATGCAGCGCAGACCCCGGGACCCGCGTGAACCATTGTTCGGCCTCAGGTCAATCGGCCTCAGTCTCATGCAGGGAGTGAGCGTCCTGGTCATCGTCATCGCTGTCTTTGGTATCACCCTGTACCGCGGCCAGGGGGAACTCGATGCACGGACAATGACGATCACCACCCTGATCATTGCAAACCTTGGCCTGATATTCGTCAACCGCTCATGGTCGCGCACCATTGTTTCCACCCTTCGTTCCCCGAATCCTGCGCTCTGGTGGATATCCGGCGGCTCCCTCCTGTTTCTGGGTCTGATACTATATATACCCTTTATGCGTCAGCTCTTTCATTTTTCAAAGCTGCATCTCTTTGATCTTGCGATCTGTTTTTCGGCAGGCATAATCAGCATCCTCTGGTTTGAACTGCTCAAAATATTCAACGGGCAGAAAAAACCTGTAAGACAGGGCTGATCCTCAATTCATTTCATGTTCTTTCTTTTCAAGCTGGGGAAAACCATCGGTACGCTCTTTCTGTACGCAATATATGACTGCCCGAACCGCTTTTCCAACTCCGGCTCTTCAATGTATTTCAATTCAAGCACAGCCAATAAAACCAAAAGCGGGGTAAAAACAAACATCAGAAAAAAGGAGTTCATCAAGACCCCGATTCCAAAAAGTCCGGAGAACGAGCCTGTCAACATGGGGTTTCTTGTGATTGCATAAGGACCGGTTACAATCAAGCTCTTTGGCGGATTCAGCGGGACAGGCGTGCCTTTTGCCTTCAGGAAAAGAAGGTTGCACCATAAGGCCAAAACCACACCTGCAAAAAGAAATGGGACGGATAATGCCAGGTTGTACGGTCGCGGAATGATTGTCGGCAGCTTCAACAGATTATCAAGCCAATATGAGGCCAGTAGAACAAGCGCTATGAGACAGAAAAAAACAAGCGCGCCGACTGGAGTAAGAATATTACGCCCCCTCCTGCTTCCTGTTGCCGCCTTATATAGGAGGTCAATACACTTATCCCGAAGTCTCATCTCGTCACCTCTTTCTTGTCAGTTTTTTGTTAGGGTCGAAAATAAACGGCCCCTCAAAGCCTGCACCTTTTCCCGAAGCAGGTTCGCAAAATATTGGTAGTCGTCAATTTCAGCCGGCTTTTTCGAAAAGTCAACGTCTGAAGCAAGCAGCGGGACGCCGAAGGTTACGGTGATCTTCCCTGGCCGCGGCCACGCAGCCGTGCGGGGGAGCGCATCGCCGGCGCCTTTTATGCAAACCGGAACAACAGCCGCTCCGGTTTCGACTGCCAATATGCCGATGCCTTTTTTGAATTCCATGAGGCTGCCGTCAAGAGACCGGCCGCCCTCAGGGAAGACAGAGAGAGAATAGCCGTTCCTTAGCACATACGCAGAGGTCTGCAGCGCCTTGTTTAAATAGGAGGTTGAATCTATCGGGATAACATGGCTGATCTTTGCGAGCCGGCCTTTGAAGTCCCCGGTAAAGAAATCGCGCAGTCCCAGGGTATAAATATTAGTGAAACGGAAAAAAGGGAGCGAGAGAATCAGAACAAAGCCGTCAAGATAACTGGTATGATTCGGAGTAAGAATAAAATTTCTATTGGCGGGTATGTTCTGTGCGCCCTGGGTCTCAAGTCTGAAGAAGAGTTTACAGAAAAGCTTCAGGAGAGTACGCATGAGAAAAACCGGAATCAGCAGCGCCCGTGATTGTTCGAACCTGATTTTTTCCTGGGGCTCTGCAGCAAGAATGTTCCTCCAGCCTGTTCTTCCGGCGGGCTCTGCGGCAAAACCATGAGTAGTCTGTGTCCTGATCTTCTCTGTCAACTCTCCGACAGTCTGGACGTCCGCCAGAAAATCTTCCGGCAGTTTCAGTTTGAAGGCCCCCTCTATGCTCGCAGCCAGTTCGATCTTCGAGAGCGAGTCAAGGCCCAGGTCAAGATCAAGGTTGTCATCAGGGCTGATCCTCTGTCTGTCCTTTGTAAATTGCATTAAGGCGTTCATTATTATGCGCGACGTTTCGTCCTGCGCATGCATTTCCTCCTTTTCCATTGCCTTTTCCTTTGCCGGAGAAGGCCCGCTGATATCTGCCTTTATCATAAAGCGCCTCAGTTTGCCCAGAGCGGTCCTCGGGAGAGGTTCTTTAGTGATCGTGTACCCCGTCACCCGCATGTATGAAGGGATTTTGCCTGATAGCGCATTGATTTCCCATTTGATAGCTTCCTGGATATTTGATATGCCCGCCTGTTTTGCGTATTCAAAGTCAGGCACAATGACTGCATGCAGCGATTCGGTTATCCCCTGCGACTCGACGCCGAGGATACAGATTTCTTTTATCAGAGGCGCTCCAAAATATAATTTCTCAACATCCTCAGGGTATATGTTTTTGCCGGAGCTCAGCACAATCACTTCTTTTGATCGCCCGGTGATGAACAGATAGCCGTCTCTGTCAACCCTGCCTCTGTCGCCTGTTCTGAACCAGCCGTCCCTGATTGCATCGGCAGTTGCTGTTTCATTTTTGTAATAGCCCCTCATCACCATCGGGCCTTTGACCTCGATCTCCCCCTCTCCCCGGTCAGAGGGGGCCTGTATCCTCACCGCAACACACGGAAGAGGCTTGCCGGCAGAGCCTGGTTTCCTTTTGGATGCAGGATTGAATGTCAGGACAGGCGAGGTCTCTGTAATGCCGTAGCCTTCCAGCACCGTAAGTCCGAGCGCCTCGATGTCTTTCATAATCAAAGGGTCGAGCCTTGCGCCCCCGCTCGTAAAGAAACGGAACCGCTTGCCGAACGCCTTATGCGTTGAGCTAAAGATGAAGCGGCCGATATTGATATTGAATTTCCCCCTGCAGAATCCGGAGATGCCATGGAGCTTCAGTAGCAGAAAAGGCAGCGGGCCGGGAAGTTCACTTATTTTTTTCATGATCCTGTTTCTGAGCAGCCCAAGCAGTTGGGGTACGCCTACCAGAATGCTTGCGCCTCTTTCCTTGATCGCCGAGAGCATATCCGCACCTTTTAGACTTGCGGGATAGGTGATTGAGGCGCCGACAAAGACCGGGACAAGAAAGGCGCACATGAATGCGTATGTATGATGCAAGGGGAGTACGGAAAGGACATTATCCTCATGAGTGACAATGCGGACGCCTATCAGCGCCTCTGCATCGGAGCAGAAGTTATGATGAGTCAGCATGACTCCCTTGGGCTTGCCGGTTGTCCCTGAAGTATAGATTATCGATGCGATTTCTTCAGCGGATGATTCAGGAAACGACTCCGGAAATTCGGCGGGCTCATCTGCTGCGGAAATGGAATGTAATTGCGGTGTATCAAGATGAATGAGCCTCGGCGGATGATTCAACCCTGAAAGTCTTTCAACAGAGGTCGTTACCGCTGCCTCGGTCATCCGGCTACAAAAGACAATCTTTGCCTCTGAGTCGTACAGGAGATTCTGTATCTCCGCAGGCCCGAGTTGGGCGTCCATGGGAGCCGCAATGCCGCCTGCTGTCAGGATCGATAAATATGCGGAACACCATTGCGGGCTGTTTTCCGCGATGATCGCAACGCGGTCACCCTTTTCCAGCCCCATACGCATCAGATAAGAGGCAGCGGCAGATACCTCTTCCGCAAATGCCTTATAGCTTATAGTCTGCCATCCATCCCTGAAATAATGGAAAAGGGTATTGTACGGATAAGCCCTGACAATGTTAAAAAATTCCCCCTGTATTGTTTTACCTGTTATTTTATGTCCCCGCTGCTTCATAAGAGATTCTGACATATTTGTCTGAAATTTATAAATGGGTCTTCGTGGATGTGAGTGGGTAAAAATATTAGAAAAAGGCTATTCTTAAGATGATTCAAATGGA
>PGYF01000038.1:0-15126 GCA_002839535.1 Nitrospira bacterium HGW-Nitrospira-1 | reverse complement strand
AGGATTTGTATGAAGATTTAATATCTGGATTCTCCGGTCAAGCCGGAGAATGACGGAGGGGGGTCGTGGAATGACATGATTTGTGACAAGAATGACCCATACGATTACGCGAAGACCCTTATAAATTATGCGGGCCAAACAACAGACATGCCAAAGTCTATCTCTATTTTTTTCGGTCTATGAAACCAGGTTATGTTAATATTTTAGATGTCTGAATTAATAAAAATTTCTCTTGTTCTCTTTCTTGTGTTAGTTCTTCTCCGGAAGAAGCTCAATATCGGCTATGTGATGCTGATAGGTTCATTGGCGCTGTTTGTGCTCTATGGAATGGATGCTGCAAGTATTTTAGTTGCCATAAAAAGAACCGCGCTGAGCAGTATAACTATAAAGCTGCTGCTGGCGCTTTCCCTTATCAGGGTTCTTGAGTTGATATTAAGAGAAAAAAACATTCTCTCTGCCATGACGTCAGCGGCAAAAATCATGTTTAAAAAAAGAAAGGCTGTTATCATCTCCATGCCCATGCTGATAGGGATGCTGCCGTCACTTGGGGGCGCTTACTTCTCTGCGCCCATGGTAAAGGAGGCAACCTCCGGCATATCCATGAGCCAGGAGGAGAAGGCCTTCATCAACTACTGGTTCAGACACCCCTGGGAATACATCCTTCCTCTCTATCCGGGCATATTGCTGGCTTCTGCTGTATCGAACATCCCGCTTTACAGTCTCATTAAAGCAAACATGGTTTATGCTGTATTGCTGCTTGCCACGGGCTTTCTCTTTGCCATGAGAGGAGTAGAAAAAGATTCTCAGAAGGGGACGTCCGGGCAAGATACGGACAAAAAGAACCTCCGGCGCATTTTAAAAAAAGAACTGGCAAGCTTTCTGCCGATAGCGGCAGTTCTGTCGCTTGTTGTCTTTCTGCATATGGAGCTTCACTATGCGCTTCTGACCGCAATAGTCCCACTTTTCGTTCTATATCGGTACAGGCCTGTTGAGATATTGCGGGTTATACGGCATGGTTTTGCGCTGGAGGTAATCATAATGATATTGGGGATCATGCTCTTTAAAGAGACAATGGAGATATCCGGAGCTGTCAGGAATTTAAGCGGTTTTTTCCTTCAGCAGAAGATCCCCCTTCTGCCTATTATCTGTATATTGCCGTTTATGACCGGTATGCTGACAGGCCTAACCGTTGGATTTGTAGGCAGCACATTCCCTCTTCTTATCAGTATGAGCGGGGGGGCTTCACTTGCTGATATATCCCTTGCCTTTGCCGCCGGCTTTATCGGCGTGCTTTTGTCTCCTGTTCATCTCTGTCTTGTCCTGACAAAAGAATATTTTAAGGCCGATATGTGGGGTATATATAAAAAGACATTGCCTGCCTGCGCCATTATATTTATCGCAGCGCTTGTTGAATATGCAATCCTCCATAGAGGATAAGGCAAAAGCCTCCAACCTTCATTAAATATCTATATTCCTTGCTTCCAGCGCGTGCTTGACGATAAAGTCTTTCCTGGGCTCAACTTGATCTCCCATCAGAATCGTGAATATTTCATCTGCCTGAACACTGTCCTCAATAGTCACCTGGAGCAAAGTCCTTTTGTTGGAATCCATGGTTGTTTCCCATAATTGGTGTGGGTTCATCTCTCCGAGACCCTTGTACCGCTGAATCGCCAGACCCTTTCGGGCTGCCTCAAAAACATAGTTATACAGTTCTGTAGTTGAACCCAACTCCTTCTGGCCGTCTTTCGTGGTGACCCTGAATGGCAGCTCCCCCAGGTCCCTGATAAAGTTATGGAGGCTCTCCATCTCCCGGAACTCAGGCGATACCAGGAAATTCATATCCAGGACAATCTTGTAATTTTCCTTCCGTATCTCAACACCGAATGCGCCGTGCTCTTCATCAACATTTAAATTCCCGATTGTAAGACCTGAAACTGCCGCATTCATCCCTTCGAGGAGCGATACCAATCTCTCCTTGTCCTTCAGCATGTCTTTGTTTATCCCTTCACCGAGCAGAAATCTCAATACCTCGGGGTCCTTACGCCTTCTTTCAAACCATCCCAGCAACTTCTCATATTTAAGCAGCCGCTTCAGAAAAGGGATTAACGCCTTGCCTTTTACCTCCAGGCCTTTTATCGGTATGGCGATGTCCTCTGCTGCAAGCTCAAAGAGCATATTCTGCATCTCCGCCTCGTTCTGAATATATTTTTCTGTCTTGCCTTTTTTTACCTTAAACAGCGGCGGCTGGGCTATGTAGAGATACCCCTGCTCAATGACCTGCGGCATCTGACGGTAAAAAAAAGTAAGCAGCAGGGTCCGTATATGCGCGCCGTCAACATCAGCGTCTGTCATAAGTATGATCTTGTGGTACCTGGCCTTCAATATATCAAAATCATCGGCGCCGATGCCGGTCCCCAGGGCAGTTATGAGTATCCTTATCTCCTCTGAGCCAAGCATTTTATCAAAACGCGCTTTTTCAACGTTCAGTATTTTCCCCCTTAGAGGCAGTATTGCCTGAGTCCTGCGGTCTCTTCCCTGTTTGGCAGAGCCTCCGGCAGAATCACCTTCAACGATAAACAGCTCACTCAATGCCGGGTCTTTTTCTGAACAGTCGGCAAGCTTGCCGGGGAGTCCGGTATCCTCAAGCGCCCCCTTTCTCCTGGTAAGCTCACGGGCCTTTCTTGCCGCCTCCCTTGCCCTTGCTGCCTGGACAGCCTTCTCTATTATCTTCCTCGCTATGGAAGGGTTCTCCTCGAAGTACGTGGACAGGGCGTCATTGACAATCGACTCGACAATCCCCTTTGCCTCGCTGTTGCCGAGTTTCATTTTTGTCTGGCCCTCAAACTGCGGGTTGGGGAGTTTAACACTGATGACAGCCGTTAACCCCTCCCTGATATCATCTCCCGAGACATTGTCTTTTCCTGCCTTGAGGATGCCTGAAGAAGATGCGTAGCTGTTGGCAGTCCGTGTGAGAGCAGATTTAAAACCTATAAGATGGGTGCCTCCCTCATGGGTATTTATATTATTTGCAAAGGTATATATATTCTCCGAATAACTGTCATTGTACTGTAAGGCGACTTCTGCAAATATCCCGTCCTTTTCGCCTGATATGTAAACAGGCTTTGGGTGAAGCACATTTTTGTTCTTGTTAAGATGCTCAACAAACGAGACAATACCGCCTTTATAGATAAACTCATTGCTTTTATCAGTCCTTTCGTCATGTATGCTTATCTTTAACCCTCTGTTGAGAAAAGCCATTTCCCGCAATCTTGGGGAAAGCACATCATAGCTGAACTCAGTCATCTCGAATATTTCACTATCAGCCTTAAAGGTCACCTTTGTGCCCCTTGACTTTGTCTTGCCGACAACTGTCAGCGGGCCTGTTGGTTTCCCCCGCTCGAACCTCTGCTGAAACACCTGGCCATCCTGTTTTATCTCGACTTCGAGCCACTCTGAAAGCGCATTAACCACTGATATGCCGACCCCATGCAATCCCCCGGATATCTTGTAAACAGTTGATTCAAACTTGCCGCCTGCGTGAAGCTCTGTCAGGACAACCTCGGCTGCTGTCCGGCCTTCACTATCGCCGGGATGCAGACCTGTCGGGATTCCTCTGCCGTCATCAATTACCGTACAGCTTCCGTCATGGTGGAGTATTACTTCAATATTATTACAGTAGCCTGCCAGGGCCTCGTCCACGCTGTTGTCCACAGCCTCATATACCAGGTGATGCAGCCCCTCCGGCCCGGTAGAGCCGATATACATGGCAGGTCTTTTCCTGACTGCGCTGAGGCCTTTCAGCACTTTGATGTCTTCTGCCCCGTATGTTGCCTGTATCCCGTTGTTCTTTAGTATTTCGTTTTCTTCCATTTTTCCTCTGTTCTCAATAGTTAGGTTTTAGGGGTCAGGGGTTAGAAAAGAACTAATCCCCAATCCCTAACCCCCAAACCCTTGGTTATATTCTCGTAGGCATGATTACTGAGCGGTAGCCTTCATCCAATTCGCCTGTTACCAGCACCGGACTTAACGGCGCCTGCATCTCCAAAATAATGTTTTGCGAAGACATCGCCGTAAGAATGTCTATCAAAAACCGTGCGTTAAAACCCATAGAGAGTTCTTCGCCGGTATAGGCTACTGCGAGTTCATCCTGCGCCTCCCCTATATCAGGGTTTGAAGAGGTGATCACAACACGGTCATTTGACAGGTCCATCCTGACTGCATTTGACCTTTCTTTAGACATAATCGAGACCCGGCGCAGGGTATGTATAAAGGCGTCCTTCTGGAATACAACCCTCTTTTCATTCCCTACCGGTATCACCTGTTCATAATTGGGGTAGGTGCCCTCAATAAGCCTGGCTATGAACTGGATATCGCCTATGCTGAACATGATATGGTTTTTGCAGAACGTCACCTTGATATTCTCTTCCGAGTTATCTATGAGTTTCCTCAGCTCTATTGCGGCCTTTCTTGGGATAATATCCTTTCTCTCTTCCGAGACAGACCCTTCTATTTCTCTGGCTGTCATTGCAAGTCTGTGGCCGTCAGTGCCGACAACATTGAGTTTGCCTCCCGGCAGAACATGAAATAGAATTCCGTTAAGAGTATACCGCGTGTCGCTTTCGCCTGCGGCATATACTGTCTTGTCGATCACTTCCCGAAGCATCCTGGTATTGATATATATTTCCTCTTTGTCTATCATGCCGGGCCATACAGGGAAATCCTGTGCAGACAGGCATGCAAGCCTGAAATTACTTGCGCCGGACTTGATCTTCAGCCACTGGTTATCTATAGATTCACAGTGGAGTTCGCCCTCGACCTCTTTTACTATCTCAAACATTTTTCTGGCAGGGATACAGATACTTCCTTCTTTTTCCACTTTTATGTCAAGGGGTTCCCTCAGCGCAGTTCCCAGGTCTGTAGCTGTAATGTATGAGCCGTTTTGGTTGGCCTCCAGGAGAAAATGGCTCAAAATCGGCATGGTATTCCTCTTCTCGACAATATTCTGGATATTTGAGAGCTTCTGCTGTATTTCGTCTCTGGAAACAATTAACTTCATAACCCCTCCTTAGTTTTTTATCTTCTGCAAAAGATTTTCTATCAGTCTGTTGAAGGTCTCGTCCCTGCCTCTTCTTTCCTCTATCTGCTTACAGGCATAAATCACGGTAGCGTGGTCTTTCCCTCCAAAGGCCTTCCCTATATCGTTCAGTGATAAATCGGTGATCTGTTTGCTTATGTACATGGCGACCTGTCTGGGCAGCGCGATGTCTTTTGTCCGTTTCCGCGCTTTTATGTCAGTCAGTTTCAGATTATAAAAATCACATACTGTTTTTTGAATGCCTTCAACGGTGATGGGCCTTTCATCATCATGGATGATGTCTTTTAGTATCTTCTTTGTTGTCTCGATGTTTATCTCTTCCCCTGTCAGGGATGACTGGGCAGCAATCCTGATCAGGCTTCCCTCGAGTTCGCGTATGTTTGATTTGATTTTACTTGCAAGATAATAGATAACGTCCTGGGGTATTTTTTTCCCTATCATCATCATCTCGGCCTTCTTATGGAGAATCGCCATCTTCGTCTCTATATCCGGCGGCTGTATGTCCGCGATCAGCCCCATATTAAACCTTGAGCGGAGCCTGTCAGTAACGTCACTGATCTCCTTTGGGGGTCTGTCGCACGAAATTACAATCTGCTTCTGCTTTTCGTACAAGGCATTAAAGGTATAAAAGAACTCCTCCTGTGTCGCAGTTTTGTTCGCAATAAACTGGACGTCGTCAAGCAGGAGCAAGTCAAGGTTCCGGTATTTTTCCTTTAGTTCAGACATCTTTTCGTGTCTAATCGCTGAGACCACCTCATTGGTGAATTGCTCTGATGAGACGTAAAGAACTGAAAAATCATATTTCCCATTCATAACCTTGTTGCCGATAGCGTGCATAAGGTGTGTCTTCCCCAGCCCAACGCCTCCATAAATAAAAAGAGGGTTGTAGGTCTTCCCTGGTGATTCCGCAGCCGCATGAGCAGCCGCATGAGCAAACTGGTTGCTGGTTCCTGTAATAAAATTTTCAAATGTATATTTTGGATTGAGATAAACGCCTTTATTTGCAAGCCGTATCCTTTTATTTTCAAGCTGGCTTATAATTTTTTGCTGTGTAGTGTCCTGTTTTTCTTCAACTTTATACTTTAGTGTTACAGGATAACCGACTACTGTCTCCAAGGAATCCTTAATGAGGTTCGGATATGAATCCTCAATCCATTCCTTAAAAAATCTGTTCGGTATCTCAAAGGTAACTGTCTGGTCTTTTATGTTTAATATTTTTATTGGTTTAAACCATAAATCAAAGACACTATTGCCTATCTTATCTTCTATCTTTAAGAGACTTTTACTCCAAATTTCATCTAAATTCATATTTTCTTTTACCTTTACTGACAAGTTACTGACAATTTGTTAATAACTCATAAATGAAAAGCAGGTTATTATAGCTTAATTTTATGGGGGTGACAATATCCCTGTTAATTCTCTGTTGGTATTATGTAAGGTTTCCTTCCTGGTTAAATCTCTTTATAACTCTCTATGATTCTATACATACTTACCATAAAAAATATTTCTTCCATATCAATATGTTTTTTATGTTTTTAAGATACCAACACGCACTATTATAACTACTTCTATTTATTTATATATATGTATTAAAGTAGAGAAGAATATGTTTTGTTCATAACATCTCTTTGTAATCAATCTGTGGGTATGACTCTAATTTTCAAAGACTCCCTTAATAATCCATCAATATTGCCGTCTAAAACAGAATTAACATCTCCCACTTCAATCCCTATCCTGTGATCTTTCACCATTTGATAAGGCTGAAGTATATAAGACCTGATCTGATTTCCCCAGGCAATATCTTTTTTATCTCCAACAAGCTGTTCCATTTTTTTCTCTTTTGCCTTCATCTCTAGATTATAAAGTCTTGCCTTTAGAATCTTCATGGCAAAGGCCTTATTCTTGTGCTGAGAGCGTTCATTCTGACAACTGACAATTATACCGGAAGGGAGATGTGTCAACCTGACAGCAGACGAGGTCTTATTTACATACTGGCCGCCTGCCCCTGAAGCCCTGAATGTATCCATTTTTATGTCATCTTCCCTGATCTCAATATAAGTATCATCTTCCAGCTCAGGGCAGAGAATAACAGACGCAAAAGAAGTATGTCTTCTTTTGGCGGCGTCAAAAGGTGAAATTCTCACCAATCTATGAACTCCGGCCTCAGAATTCAGGTAACCATAGGCATAATCGCCGCTAAAGGTAATAGTTGCATCCTTTATCCCGGCCTCTTCACCTGGCTGAATGTCGACGATCCGGGCTTTATATCCACAGCGTTCAGCCCATCGCATGTACATTCTCATCAACATTTGGGCCCAGTCCTGGCTTTCAGTGCCTCCAGCCCCTGGATGGATAGTCATAATCGCGTTATTCTTATCAAACTTACCGGACAGAAGGGTCTGGAGCTCGATATTTTCAATATCTTCTTTTAAAGAATTAATTGCTTTTTTTATCTCAGGAAAAAATAGGTCTCCGCCTTCTTCATCTAATATCCCAATGGATTCTTCTATATAAAGGAGATTGTTTTTAATTATGTCAAAAGGCAAGACAGTATTTTCAAACTTTGACTTTTCCTTTAGAAGTTCCCTGCTTTTCTCAGGAGAGGACCAGATATATTCGAGGGCCAGATCTTTGGTTATTTTCTCAATAGCAGCCTTCTTTTTGTCTATGTCAAAGATAACCTCTTAAGGCCTCTGTCCTGGACCTTAAAGTTGAGAGTTCTTCTTTTAGTTCCGACTGTATTAACATAACCTACCTCCAGGATTTTAAATTTATCAACAAAACAATAAATATTACGATACAGAAATAAACGAAAAGATCGCCGTACCGGCTGTATACTGAAAGGGTATTATCCGTCTTTATTTCTTCCGATAAAACTAATCTTTGAAATAGTTCCGTCTTTGCCGAAATCCTTCCGTTGCTGTCTATAAAGCCTGATATTCCGGTGTTTGCTGAACGTAACACAGGTTTTCTGTTTTCTATCGCCCGGAAGACAGCCATACTGAAATGCTGATAAGGGCCGGCTGTTTTTCCAAACCATGCATCGTTCGTAATGTTCACCATGAAATCACCATCTTTTGCATAAAATTTTCTAACTAAACCCGGAAAAATGATTTCATAACATACCAACGACGCAAAACTTCCCAATTTTGTCTCCGGCATTACATACCGGTTACCAGGAAGGTAATCTCCAATACCTGCTACGAGCTTATCTATAAAGAAAAGAACGCCTCTCAGCGGTACGTATTCTCCAAACGGCACCAGGTGTATTTTATCATATTGATATATTCTTTTTCCTTCTTCATTAAGCAAAACAACGCTGTTTGTCAGGAATAGTTGATCCCTGAAAGTCTTTTTTGTCAGTACGCTGCCGAAGAGCAGGTAAGTGTTCAATGTCTTTTGAAATCGGATAAGGGATTCAGTATTTTTCTTATCATCACCAAAAAAAAATGGGACTGCGGTCTCGGGCCAGACAATTAAGTCCGGTGAGCCTTTAGAGGCTTCTAAAGACAGGCCGGTATATGTGTCCATAACAAATTTCTGAAAGGCCGGCTCCCATTTTTTATCTTGTTCGATATTGCCCTGTACAACACTTACCCTGATCACATGGCCGGGTCTTTCCTGCCCAAGACGCCAGAAACCGTATCCAAAGGAGGATACTATTACAATAAAAAGCATGATAAGACCAATCATGGTATAGGAGATGGGGAAAAGAGGCGTCTGCCTGATGCGGGACTTGATTATCAGGATATCTACAATGGCGCAGTTAAAGGCGAGGATTAGAAATGAGATCCCATATATGCCGGTAATATCCGAGACCTGGATGATAGGGAGAAACTTATACTGACTGTAGCCGATGCTGGACCAGGGGAACCCGGTGAAGGCATATGAACGGATAAACTCCAGAACTACCCAGAGGACAGGCCCGATGAGCACGGCAGGCAGCTTTGTCTTTTTTATAAAAGAAGAGAAAAAATAGGCAAATACGGCTGGATACATACTCAGATAACAGCATAATAAAAAGACTACGGAGATACTGCTTACAAAGGAAAGCCCGCCGTAAAAGTTTATCGAATGGTAGATCCAGTAAAGGGTGCCGAAGAAGTATACGATACCAAAGACAAAACCTGTCTGAAAGGCTTCCCATGGAGTTTTCTTCCATAGAGACAGGAGAAGGGGAATAAATGCCACCCACGCCAGCAGATACATATCGAACACAGGGAAGGCAAGCGCTATCAGCGCTCCGGATACCATAGCCGGCAGATAATTTAGAAATTTTTTCATATTCCCGAACAATGCAGTTGAATTGTGCTCGCATGGACACAATCGCTGATTGAATAATTATATGCAGGTTAAAAATTGTATTCCGGCATGTAAAAGGTGTTGCTGCAAAATACTTTTCAGTCATCCATGTCCATGCTGATTGCATTTTTTTCACATTCAAATTTTGCCATATGTATTGACAAGAAAAAAAGCTAAATAGTATAGTTATTATTCGTGGGCAGTTAGCTCAGTCGGTAGAGCAGAGGCCTGAAAAGCCTCGTGTCCGCAGTTCAATTCTGCGACTGCCCACCATGATTTTATAATTATTACACCCTGTGGTCTCTGCCGCAGTTCCAAATTTCCGTTATTCCGGCAGAGCCTGTCCATGCTTGTCAGGGATCGCCCGAATCCTTTTCTCTATTTTTCCGCGCTTATGGTTCGGGGCGCGTATAATGGGTCCTTAATGCCTGCCTCCCTGAACCCCTTTTCCCTGAATCTGCAGCTATCACACAAACCGCATGGCACATGAAGAGCCCTGAGTTGGGAGTTTGGAGTTTTTAGTTCGGAGTTTTCTTCTTTGTAACTTTGAACTTTGAACTTTGAACTTTGAACTCCTGCATTAGCAGGCTGCGGGTCATAACAACTCCAGGTAAGGGAATAGTCAAGGCCAAGACAAAGGCCGGTCTTTATTATCTCGGCCTTACTCATCAAAAGAAGAGGCGCATGAATCGAAAATGCAAGCCTTCCTTCCACCGACGCCCTGGTCGCGAGGTTTGCCGTGCGCTCAAAAGACTCCAGGTACTCAGGCCTGCAGTCAGGATAGCCGCTGTAATCAACAGCGGTGGCGCCTATATATATATGTTCTGCCTCTATAACCTCTGCCCATGCAAGCGCAAAGGAGAGGAATATGGTGTTGCGGGCAGGCACGTAAGTGACAGGAATTGGGGATTGGGAACCGGGGGTTGGGGATTGGGGGTTGGGGATTGGACCTGCATTTATAGCACTAACCCCTGCCTTCGGCACTGCAATTTCCGAGGTTAAGGCCGATCCCCCTATATCCCTGAGATTGAAGTTTACGATAAGATGCTTTTTCACCCCAAAGAACTCCGCAACTATTTTTGCGGATTCCAGCTCTCTTAGGTGCCTCTGTCCATAGTCAAAGCTGATAGCATATAATTCCTTACCATCTGCATGCGCAATCGCCAGCGTAGTAGCGGAATCCACCCCTCCGCTTAAAAGCACAACCGCCCTGGCAGGATGATCGAAGGCTCTCATCAATAAATATCGTCTTTTGTGCCTTCAACGCCGTCAGCTCCGGCGCCGGCAATGGAGAATGAATCCGCTCCAGGCCTGTAGATAAAGGGCCTTCCCCATGCGTCTTGAGAATGTGTTACCTGATCAAGCACCGGCGGGTATACTGAATACTCAAGATGGTATGTCTCTATCTTCATCCTGAGTTCATTAATCTTTTTGGATGTGCTGAAGTTTTTGATGTCCTCACTCTGCTGCATAAAGACGCCTGCCAGCGAAAGGCACAATGAGAGTATGACAGCAAAGTAAGGCAGATACCCGGGGATGTTTGAAGAGGCTTTTGCTTCTGAGGCAGGATATTCCTCTATTCCAGGAAAGGTTTCTGCTGTTTTGATAAAGCCCTTCTCCAGCAGAGAGAGAAGCGTTTTAGAGACCTCAAAATTATTCTGTCCGCTAAGGTCTATAATGGCGCTCACATTATTTTTACCGTCAACACAGGCAAATACCTCTGTCTCTTTTTCCGTGAGCCCGGCAGTGGTATCTGTCCTCTTCCTAAATACGCTGTCAAGGGCAATCCTGTCCTGGATGACAGACCATTCATCAACCATCCTCAGCCCCTCCATAAGCAGATGCTCGGTATCAAGGGAGAAAGGCATATCCTTGTCTGTGGATACCTGCTGCGCAGCAAATTCATAGATTCCCTGTTTCCAGTCAAAAAGCTGTAAGACGGTCTCTGCGATCTGGTCTTGCACAATGCCCTGTATTACTTCTTTTTCAACAAGCCCGTTTCGTATCAATATATTACCGAGCTTGACGCCGGTTTCACGCTGTTCTTCGAGGGCATGTTCCAGAACTTCCTCTTTTATGAGCCCCTTCCTGAGAAGAATCCTGCCCAAGTGGTTGTCAACCATCCGCCTTTTCGATACTGCCCCGCTGATGTTTCCATCAATAAACAGGAGACTCACCTTGTCTGTTTTCCCCTCAAGCGTCAACACGCCTGTCTTGCGCTCAAAATAGATAAGCTGGAGAATATCTGCAAGTCCGAAATCCGCTAAAGATCCTTCTAAGGCCATCCCTTTGCCATCCTCTGTCCGGTTAAGATATTGGAAATAATATATACAAACCCCGCAAAAAAGAGAGCGGTCCACGCATAAAAACTGTGCGCAAAGAATAATCCGCCCCAGGAGAATACCGCATTTGTAAAAGGCAGAAACAGGAAGAAGATAAAAGGCCATAAGAAGAAAAGCCCTGATAATATATTCCCTGCATAAATCTGCGCAACGCCCGGCGCCAGAAAAGAAAGGATTTTCACAATATTCCTGCGCTTCTTCTGATGCTTATTGATAGAAAGGAGCTTGGCAACCCTTTCCCCTGCTTCCAGTTCACCCAGCCTTATAAAAGAAACATAACACGCCCGGCACATCCTGTTCTGCGCGAGAGGTTTCTCCCCCTGTGGGCAGAATATGGCGCCGCATCGCTTACATCTGTACGACTTGCTCTTTATACTGTTAATCAGGAAAAAGTAAAGGATGATCAGCAGCATTGCAGCGCCGGACAGAAAGAATGCCGGCAGCACAGAAGCGCCGAAGGTAGATGTATTTCCTGCGTTTTCCATGGCAAGGCCCCAGAGTTCACCAAAAGAAAGTGTTTCATCAACGACTATCCTGTTGGGGTTTTGACTGTAAATCGATCTATAATCCGAGACAGCCTCCCTGTTTATCTCAAGGGCCTGGTTGAAATACTCATTTCCCTTCGTATAATCGAAAAGCTCCCTTGAGATTTGCGAGAGATTATAATAGGCGGAAGAAAGAGGCTTGATCTCTGCAGCCCTCAGGTAATGCTTTATTGCCTCGCCCATATTTCCCATGCCGACATAACAGTTGCCGAGATTTACATACACCTTAGGATCAACTCTTCTCTGGAGCAGTTTCTGATATAGAGTAACAGCCTCATCGTAGTGTCCTTCACGCTTCAAGGCAAGCGCATACGAAAAAAGCGAGGCGTAATCATCGCGATTTTTTAATGTTGCAAGGGCATACTTGTTGTCTTTTGACTCATTGACCTCTACAATCGCCTTCATCCGGGAGGCAGATAGGGTGTGCACGAACAGGGAAGCTGCATTAAAAAGGAGAGGTGAAAAAACAAGGAACGCCAAAAAAAGATAAACAACAATACGATCAAGTTTTTTCATATACAGACCAAGCAATACCAGCATGCCTGCAAGAAATAAAAACGGACTTATAAAGGAGATGATGATGAGCAGAATAAAGACAAACAAAAGATATTTTACCTCTGCGATGTCGTAAATAAACAAATGGATATCACAGGGGAATCTTGTTATGACTATTATCGCTATCGCAATCACCAAAGAAAGAATTGCGCTGAAAAATAAACTGCCGGCCATGGTGAATGCAGACCAAAAATTCCTTGAGCAGGCATTTATGCCTTTAAAAATATAGTTAATGCCTTCAAATATCCCTGAGGGCGACAAAGTAAAACTTGTTTTTGCCGACTCAAAATAAACAGCAGGAAGGTCCGGGGATTCCCTTGCCGCCTCTTTGAGCAGTTGAGCGGCTGCGGAACTGTTTTTGTGCGCCTTCTCAATTAACAGGTATGAATAGGCCTCGGCACTTCTGAGGCCGCTGTTTAATCTCGTGTCCCGAAGGTCCTCGCCAAAACAGACAACCGGCAGCGTTGTCAGCAAGAGTAATATGAGTATTAAAAACCGTTTCATACTTTTTTCCCGACCCTCAATTCCGTTCCCTTTAGAAGACGGGATATGTTTTCTCTATGCATGATAAACATCATCAGGGTCATGAACAATGCAACAGGGAGCTTTTCCCCTGTATCAAACAATATCATACTTATCGGCAAAAATCCAAAGGATACCAGCGCGCCCAGGGAAGAATATTTTGTTGTAATAACCGTTAACAGCCACAGTATAACAGTAATCAGGGCTGTGAATGGAGAATAGATACTCAACACACCAAGGCTTGCAGCTACGCCCTTACCCCCTCTGAACTTCAGAAAGAGAGAGAAGTTGTGTCCGAGCATGGAACATATTCCTATCACACCTTCATAGAAAACACCTGCCTCAAAATGCCTTGCAAGCAATACAGCCGCTGCGCCTTTCAGGATGTCCCCGCAGAGCGTAAAAAAAGCAGGCCATTTGCCGGCAGTCCGCAATACATTTGTCGCCCCGATATTGCCGCTGCCTTTTTGTTTCAGGTCTATCCCCCTGCTTCCGGCTATAAGAAGACCTGTTGGCACAGACCCAATGATGAATGCCGCGATCAAAAGGAGTATGATCTTCAAATCTTCTTCCAGAAGGAGATTGTATACCGTATCCCGGAAGTAACCGACAACACGAGGGCTATCCAGATAAAAACAATTCCGAGATCATAAAGGTCCACAGGAAAGACATCGAAGATGCTGCCCATCAATATCAGGCAGAGGATGGAGGTTATCTGGGCCGTTGTTTTGAGTTTTCCGCCCATCTCCGCCGGTATTACAATGTCCTTTGAAAGCGCCACGACCCGCAGCCCGGTCACGAGAAATTCCCGCACGATTAATAATATGGCGATGAATGCGGAAATCCTCGTCATGTCCACAAGGACAATCAGGGCTGATATAACAAGGAACTTGTCTGCCAAAGGGTCCATGATTATTCCGAACTTTGTTATCTGTCCCGAGCGCCTTGCCAGATACCCATCCAGAAAATCCGTAAGAGAGGCGATACTGAATATCAACGCCCCGAGGACCGGATGCTGATATACGGACATGACGAAAAAGGGGATCAGGACTATTCTGCTTAACGTCAGAACAGTTGGGAGATTAAACCGTAGAGTAGCCATCAACTATCCTCTGCCATATCCCTTTTGACTTGAGAATAAAGTCCGAGACCTCTCTGACAGCGCCCCTGCCGCCCCTGCTTTTTGTCACAAAAAGCGCACATTCTTTTGTCTCTTCTGTTGCGTCAGCTACGGCAACCGGCAGTCCTGCCATGGCCATGATAGGGACATCAACCATATCATCCCCGATATAGGCGACTTCCTTGTCTTTAAGCGAATATTGTTCAATAAGTTTTTTGTAAGCTATCCTTTTGTCATGACACTTTTGAAAGACCTCAGTGATGCCGAGTTCATGCGCCCGCCGCTCAACCACCTTTGAATGGCGTCCCGTGATAATCGCAACATGGATGCCTGCCTGAATCAGCATCTTAATCCCGTGTCCGTCACGGACGTGAAAGGATTTGTACTCATTGCCTTTGTTGTCAAGGATAATTCCGCCGTCGGTCAGCACCCCGTCCACATCGAGGATAAGGAGTTTGATGCCCTTTGCAATGTCCTTTATTTTTTTTGATCCCGTCTTTTGACTTTTGACTTTTGACTTTTGACTTTTTTTCATGCTATCCCCTTCCGTAATATATCATGGAGATGGATAATCCCTTCCAGCCTTCCCCTGTCATCCGGCACTACCAATACTGTAATCGAATGCTTCTCCATGACAGAAAGGGC
>PGYF01000037.1 GCA_002839535.1 Nitrospira bacterium HGW-Nitrospira-1 | reverse complement strand
GGTCAAGCCGGAGAATGACAGAATAAATTTGTTTTGACTTTTGACGCCCTGTGCTCTTGGCACAGGGTTCTTCAAAATGTCCTTTCCTGCCATCCTGCCCCCTTTCAAAAAGAGGCGAGGCGGTTGTATGTGTTACGAAAGGTCTTGGATGGAGAGATCAGGCAAGTAGATGCTGCCGGGATGCTAGCGATGAGCACGCGGCAAATACGGCGGATTGTAAAGCGGATACGAGACGAGGGGGATGAAGTGGTCATCCATAAACTACGGGGAGAGGAATCAAACCGGAAGACTGCTTCTAAGGTAAAGGACAAGATCATCCGACTTTACAGGAAGAAGTACAAAGGTTTTGGGCCGACCCTGGCAGCATCAAGTCTCGCTTGTCTCGGCATGGCATTATCTTAAGTCCTATGTTGTTTAAGTTGGCAACGCCCCCTACTTTTTCTGTTTATTAATTGCCCTTCTTTTGCCAACAAATTCGACCGCCACGTCATGCATGTACGATATTGCCCTTCACTGACCGTGCCACTGCACTGATTAGTATAACTCGTAACGTCGGCACTAAACGAAGAGTTCTGAGCTTCATAATCAGCCGCATCTTTATCATACGCAATTAAGTCAACACAGATAGGGTGGGTTCCATTAATTATACTTCTGTCCATATCCATGCTTTTTTCATAACGGGCAATCAGGTCACTCTTCACACTGCTTGAAATAGCGCCCGATTCTCTGACCTTAGATATCAGCTCCTTTATCCCTTCAAACTCCGGTGTTGTGCCGGCGGAACACGCTGGCTCAGCGATGTTCGCGTTTGAGAGGCCAAATAGCAGGAAGACAAGGAGAGCAAAAACTGAATTGCGGGATTTTTTCATGACATTTCCTCTTCTAAATTTGGATTCCGATGGATTGTTTTGTTGGACGATACTTCATGCCATTCCTTTGTACTTTTGTCAAAAGCAGACTCCCATTTACCGTCCTTTATTCACTCCCATTTATTTCCGAAGATAGATTCCTGGCAGGGAAAACCGGGGACACATCCCATTTTCTTGACGTATGGTTCTCTATTCAGTAGTATTTTCACATGCCGAGAATCGCACGCGCCGTTGCATCAGGTTTTCCACATCATGTTGTTCAGCGAGGCAACAGCAGAGAAGAAGTGTTTAACGACGACGAAGACCGTCGCCGTTATATGGCGCTGCTTAACAAATATTCTATGAAAAGGAAGAATGCTTTAGGATGAGAAAATGGGATGTGTCCCTGGTGTGTCCTGATGAGTCCCAATTAAAAATGAAGATATGATAAAATAAAAGCCACATGGCAGACGATTCTAAAAAAAGGCTTCTTTTCGGCGAGATGTGCGTCAAGCAGGGTCTTCTCACGGACGATAAGGTTGAGATTGCCTTAAAAGAACAGCAAACCGGCAAAACAAGGATTGGTGAAACCTTAGTCAACCTTGGATTTATTTCATCTGAAGATATGCTCAAGACTTTGAGCTCTCAAACAGGGATAAAATATCTTCAATTTTCCGAATTCCCCAAAGTCCTTCTGGAGAATATTTCCGTCTCTATTAAATTCATGAAGCAGTATAAGGCAGTTCCCATCGGCAAAGAAAACGGCGTTATTAAAGTTGCAATGGCTGATCCGCTGGATTTATATGCTGTTAACGCGCTTCAGCTTTTTTTTAACAGTGATATCTTGATATATCTAAGCAGCGCAAAGGACATTGCCGAGGCTATTGAAAAGTATTTTGGAGGCAATGTGCAGATGACGTCGATAATGGAAGGGATGAGAGAGGAAGCCGGGACTATTGAAGCCGGCGGAGATGAAGATGTGCATCACCTGAGAGATATGGCGCTGGAAGAGCCGATAATACAACTTGTGAACATGCTCATAACGCATGCGGTTGAGGGAAGGGCAAGCGATATACATATTGAACCCTTTGAGAACAAACTCCGTGTCAGGTATAGAATAGATGGAGTTCTTGTCGAGGCGGAATCATTTCCGAAAAGGCTGCAATCAGCAGTCATCTCAAGAGTCAAGATAATGTCAAAGCTCAATATAGCCGAAAGAAGACTCCCCCAGGATGGAAGGATAAAGCTCAGAGTTGCAGGGCGGGATATTGATCTCAGGGTGGCAACCATACCGACATTATATGGCGAGAGTGTTGTTATGCGCATACTTGATAAAAGCGGCGTCCTGGCAAACCTTGAAGACCTTGGTTTCCCGGCGGAGACTCTTAATCAATATAAAAATCTCATAGAAATGCCCTACGGCATGATACTTGTTACGGGCCCTACGGGAAGCGGGAAGACGACAACGCTTTATGCTTCGCTTAACCGGATAAACTCATCCGACAGAAAGATAATAACAATAGAAGACCCTGTTGAATATGAAATCGAAGGAATTAATCAGATACAGGTAAAACCGAAGATAGGGCTTACATTTGCCGCCGGCCTGCGTCACATTGTCCGTCAGGATCCGGACATTATAATGATCGGTGAAATCAGAGACAGGGAAACAGCGGAGATTGCAATTCATTCGGCGCTTACAGGACATCTTGTCTTCAGCACCCTTCATACAAATGATGCGCCGGGCGCAATAACAAGACTTTTGGATATGAATATTGAGGCATTTTTAATCGCATCGTCTCTTGTAGGCGTACTTGCCCAAAGATTAGTAAGAGTTATCTGTCCTAAATGCAAGCGGCCGTTTACCAATAAAATATTTGATGAAACAAATCTGCCTGATGTGACATTTACTACCTATCACGGCGAAGGTTGTGATGGATGCAGAAACATCGGTTACGTGGGCAGGACAGGGATTTTTGAACTTATGACAGTAAACGATCAGATAAAAAAGCTGGTAACCGAAAAAGTCAGCGCTGATGCTGTCAGGCAAAAGGCGATAACTCAGGGTATGCAGACCCTCAGGGAATCCGGACTGTCGAAAATTAAAAGCGGCATTACAACGCTTGAAGAAATTATCAGGGTTACTCAAGCCGAAAGTCTGTAGAGAGGAATTATAGTGGAAACCTTTTCTTATAAGGCAGTAACAAAAGAAGGCAATGTCGTTGAAGGGACAATAGACGCCGACTACGAGAGACTTGCAGTTGACAAGCTGCAGGACATGGGCATTTTCCCTATAAAGATTTCAAAGCCTAAAGAAGAGAGCAGCCTTCAATACGGTTTAATCGCCATCTTTAAAGGCAGGGTTAGAGAAAACGACGTGATGAATTTTTCTTATCAGCTTGGCGTCCTTCTTGAGGCAGGTTTCCCTCTTGATAGATGTCTTTCAATAGTTTCCGAGTTAACGGGGAAAAAAGAGATGTCTGAAATAATTAAGAAAATTATTTCAGACGTCAGAGGCGGCAAATCTTTTTCAGCTGCCCTCTCAAAATTCCCCAAAGTGTTTCCTGCATTTTACATAAATATGATAAAGGCAGGCGAGACAGGGGGCTTTCTTGAAGAGACTATTTCAAAACTTACAGGCTATCTTGAAAACTCTCAAAAGATAAAAAACGATGTGCATTCCGCCCTTGTATATCCCGCGCTTCTCAGTATTGTAGGCGGCGCGGCGGTTGTTGTGCTTCTTACTTTTGTTGTCCCGAAATTTACAAAGATTTTTTCCGATATGGGACAATCGCTTCCGCTGCCGACTCAAATTTTGTTGTTTTTTAGTAATGCGATGAAAAATTACTGGTGGTTGATAGCGTTTGTTCTTTGCAGTGCGGTTATGTCTATTCGCAGTTATCTTAAAACGCCCTCCGGCATGCGATATTGGGACAATCTTAAGTTTAAGTTTCCTCTTTTTGGGAAACTCTATATGGAGGTGTATGTTTCACGCTTTGCACGCACACTAGGAACGCTTTTACAAAGCGGAGTTCCCATATTGACCGCACTTCAGTCAGTCGAAGGTGTTCTCGGCAGTAAAAGGATTACAGATGCGATATCTGCGACAAGAGAAGCTGTAAGAAAAGGCAAAAAGATCTCTACCACGCTAAAGGAGGGGAATATATTCCCTCCTTTAGCAGTTCATATGATTACAATTGGAGAAGAGACAGGGAAATTAGACGGAATGCTGTTCAAAATAGCAGACAGATTTGATTTTGAAACGAGAACCACCATTAAACGCTTGCTCTCTTTAATGGAGCCCGCATTAATACTTTTTATGGGATTAATAGTTGGTTTTATTGTGATAGCTATGCTTATGGCAATATTCAGCCTTAACGAACTGCCGTTTTAAAGGGTTATATGGAGGTTATTATGAATAATGAAAGTAAAACGCAAAAAACTAAAAAATGTCCGGTTCCAGGCTGCTGTTTGCTATACTCAGGCAAAGGCATTACCTTAATAGAGCTTATGGTTGTTATCTTGATTTTGGGTTTGCTTGCGTCAATTGTTGCGCCGCGCATGTTCGGAAAGGTCGGGCAGGCAAAACAAAAAGCTGCAAAAACGCAAATAGGAACCTTTGAAACAGCGCTTGATATGTTCAGGCTTGACACAGGCAGATACCCCGTAACATCCGAGGGGCTGAAAGCTTTATTTACAAAGCCGTCTGAATGTGATGGTTGGAACGGGCCTTATCTCAAAAAGGAAGTCCCGCTTGATCTATGGAACCAGCCGTATTATTTTGTTTCGCCCGGCGTTCATGGCGACTATGATATATACTCCTTTGGCGCTGACAAGATAGAAGGCGGTGAAGGTGAAAATGCCGATGTTGTAAGCTGGAAGTGAGAGACAAGGGCGTAACTTTAATAGAGCTTCTTGTTGTCCTATTCATAATAGGAGCGGCTTTTGCGCTTGTCGGCGTTACATTTTTCAGAAGCAAAGAGGATATTGATTTAAAAACCTTTACAAGGGAGGTGTCTGCGTCTTTAAGATATGCGCGCATACGCGCCGTAGCGGAGAAGAAGATTTACGCCTTTGTTATATCCAAAGATGAAAAGATCTGCGTGCTTTATTCGGAAAATATTACAGGGGAGAATGACGATGACTTATGGAAGAAAATAAGTTCAAAAAAAATTCCTGAAGGAATAGAACTTGAGGATTCTGAGGATAATAAAAAGCAGGATATTTTAAGGATAGATTTTTCCCCTGAAGGCGGCTCCACCGGCGGCGAAATAAAATTCAAAAATTTGAAAGGTTCAGTCATTCAAATAATCATTGAACAGATTACAGGCAGAGTTACGATACAAAAAGCTCAAAGTTAAAGATGTCAAATCACATTAAAAATCCGCTGTCGGTTTTTCGCTCTCGTGTCGGTTTTACGCTTATTGAGGTGATGGTTGCGACTGTAATTATGGGAATAATAATTGTCGTTATCATGCAGCTTTTTTCAGGCGGTCTGAGATCAAGCGAATTTTCAAGAGATTACACTAATGCCGTTATTTATGCAAAAAACAAAATGGAAGAAGTTTTTGTAAACCCTGTTTCAGGCAGCGGGGACTTTTCAGATGATGTTACAGGGATTGGAAACAATAAGTTTCGATGGGAAGTTGAGATTTCGCCTTATGAGGTTTTGCCTTCTAATGAGACCTCTATTGAGCCTGTTAAGAGTGAGAACGAACCGAACGCCAAGAATACTGCGAGCGCTGAGAACAAGCCGGATACCGAGAACAAGCCGTATCTTACAAAAATAAAGGTAAAAGTATACTGGACCGACAATAATAAACAGAGGTCAGTTGAACTGGCGACCTTAATGGCCAACATTGAAGAGGGCGCCTTTAAATGAGCAGAAAGGGTCTAACGCTGCTTGAAGTTTTAATTGCAATGACAATGGTAAGTATGATTGCAGTTATAATCGGAAGTGTGTTTGGGCTTGGAATTCGCGCCTGGGATAAGGGAGAGTCAAATATAGAAGATTCCCAAAGATTGAGGTTTTTTACAGAAAGGATTTCCGAGCAGATAAAATCAATTTATCCGTATCAGATTGATATTGACGGCAAGAGAGTTGTTGCATTTCAAGGCAGGCCGGACTCTATCTGGTTTGTTGCCGTATCTCCAAACGGACTAAGATGGGCAGCGTATTTTTTAAAAGACAAGAAGCTGGTTTTCCAGCAAGGGATTATTCCGGACAAGAAAGTTTTGGAAAAGATTTTCTCAGACGGAGAGGTCATTGATTCAGGCATATCCAATATAGAGTTTGAGTATCTATCGCCGGAGGAGGGCGATGAGCGGAAAGAGTCATGGGAATTGGAAAAGACATTACCCAGGGCCATTAAGGTAAAGACAAATAACTCCCGTACATTTTTTATATCCTTGCCGTCGAATTTAAAAAAACATGGAAAGAAATAGGATTAAGACGGCGAATCCGCGGCGGCGGGCATTCTCAATATTATTCATGCGTTTTAGGAATCAGCAGGGGGTTGCGCTTATTCTTGTTTTATGGGTTGCGGTTTTGCTTACGGCGATAGTTACCGAGTTTGCATTTTCAATGAGAACAGAAGTAAATATAACCAGAAACTTCAAAGAGCACCAGGAAGCATATTATGCCGCGCTTGCGGGCATTGAACAGGCAAAGATTGAGATTATTAACGCCGCAAAAATCTATCTCAATGAGGATGGCATTCTTTTGCTGAGTGAGGATGAAAATCCTCCCGCAAGAAAAAGCAGGTTGAATAATGCGGTTTTTTCTTATGAGCTTATCGACGAAGAAAGAAAAATAAATATTAACTCGGCAGGCCCGCAGCATCTTAGGTATATATTCAGCGATTCAGGAGTAGAAGACGCCGAACTCGATACAATAGTTGATTCAATTCTGGATTGGAGAGATGCTAACGACCTGCACAGACTTAATGGCGCTGAGGAGGACTATTATCAGTCCCTGTCTCAGCCGTATAGCTGTAAGGATGGTAATTTTGATACAATAGAAGAATTGCTCCTTGTAAAGGGCATGAATACGGAAATACTTTACGGCTCAAAAAAAGGTGGGGAGCAAAAATACAAAGGAGTTGCCGATTATTTGACTGCAAAGAGTTTTAATGTGATTAATGTGAACACTGCCGGCAGGTTGGTGCTTGAGGCATGGTTTGGTCCTGCAGCGGCAGAAAATATTATTGCGCAGAGAAATGCCGGCCCAACAATCGCTCCGGTTACAGGCATGCTTAACAATGCATATTTCAGCGTAATATCTACAGGGAAAGCAGGGGACGTCAAACGAAGTATAAAGGCAATAATTCAGAGGAAATCCAATAAAACCATAGACATAGTGTATTGGAATGATAACTGGCATGGGCCTGCCCCCAAACCTTTTGATAAAGGAAAACAGGCGGAAAAATGAAGAGACTCAGTATAGGCGGATTTAAAGATATCCTGTTCAAAAAAGCAATCGGGATGGAGTTGACCGACAACTCATTGTCAGCGGTATATCTGGAGAATACTTTGTTGGGGATTAAACTGCTTTCATCAATGACCACCTCTTTTAATGTTGTGAAACCTGACGAGGCTGTTTCAGAGGTGAAAAAGTTCGTTGGCCAAAACAGAATTATGACTAAACATGTTTTCCTGAGCATTCCCAGGGAATGGGCGATTATAAAGTTTATCGAGATAGTTTCACCGGGAAGAGACAGCGTTAAAGGATTCATGCAATATGAGATTGAGAAACACATACCATTTAACATTGAAGACGTATTTTACAATTATCATATTTTCCGGTCTGACGGAAATAATCACCAGGTTGTTTTTGCCGCTATCCGGAAAAAGAATATCGAAAACATAATGGAAATTGTTAAGGAAATGCAGCTCCAGGCATGTTCAGTCAGTGTCTCATCTTTTAGTTTTTTGAATGCTGTTGAAGCGGACGAGTCCATGTCCATAACGGGCAGATTGCGGGATCTGCTGGGATTTCCTAAAAAGCATAGCGTGTTTGGCGGAAAAGGCGATGTGTGCATAGCCGTATTCCAAAAACCGGAAAGATCGGAAATATCTCTTTTGAAAGACGGCGCATGTGTATATTTAAAAGATGTGGTATTCAGCGATATGACGGCTCAGGACAGCTATAAAAAAGAGCTTTCTAATGAGATCAATAAGATTATTTCAGACTTTTCCCTTAAAAAAGTGAATAAACTGCTGATTGCAGGCTATGGTTCCAACAGAAAAGATATCTACAGGGCGTTAAAAGAAGAATTAGACATAAAGGTATTTGTTTCCAACCCTGCGTCAAAACTTAACGGCAATTCCAGCCATGCTGAAAAATATGGATTACTGCCCGCGCTTGGCGCATGTATGCCCCTGTTTGGCCTTGGCAGCATTAGTATGAATATAGTCGAAAATGCCCGGGGGCGCGAACGAAGGGAATTCAGGGCTCTGGCAGCAAAGATTACCATGGCTCTTATTGTGGTTTTGAGCGCAGGAATATTAGTTTCCGACATTGTTGTGCGCAAGACAAATCTAAGCGACGTAGAGAAAAAAATCAAAAAGAATGAACCTGAAATGCTTGTTATTGAAAAAATGGTTGGGGAGATAAACAAGATAAACAAACAAAAAAATTTTCTACTCAAGACAAAGGCTGACGAAATCAGCAAATTGAAAATACTGGCTGAGCTTACAAATATCCTGCCCCCCAATACATGGATTACAAACCTTGAATATAAAGAATCGGGCAAAAAAGACGCTGACTATAAGAGAGAAATGGTAATAAGCGGTTTTGCCGTATCATCATCGTCAAAGCTAATCTCATTGCTTGAAGATTCCCCAATCTTCGAAAATGTCGCGTTTGCAGGGCAAATCACAAAAAGCGCAGGGAAAGAAAATTTTAAAATAAACATGCTGGTTGTGAAGCCCGCAGAGGAAAAGTCCGACAAAAAATGATTAAAAAAATCGTCAATATCAGGAAATTAATTAATTTTAACAAGCTTAAGCTTAAAGTAGGAGGGGGAAAAGCCCTTGCCATAGTCGGTATAGCCGTAGGCGTAATAATAATATACTACGGCTTCACATGGTATGCTTCGATTAAGACGTCCACTTACGATAAGGTAAAAACCAGGAGGACATATCTTTCAAGGCAAATCAACAAGCTTTCAGAAAAAAATGCAATTGCAAAAAAATTAGAAACCGAAAAAAACGATTTAGGGGAACTTGAAAAAGGCCTTATTAAAGAAGATAAGCCTGCTGTTGTTGCAGCCGAACTCCAGAGATTATGCAGGGAAATAGCATTATCCTCAGGCATTGATATAAAAACAGAAAGGATGTTGGACCCGGTTGATGAAGGAACATATTATACAATACCCATTAAAATAGAATTTCAGGCTATAACGGCAGGGCTTAAAGAAATGCTTTTGAAAATAGAGCAGTCGCCTTTTTTACTGACAGTCCCGGATTTGAAGGTGCGTGTTATTAATATAAATGATCCTGTAGATATATATGTTACCATGACGGTAGCCGGGTTTTCCAGGAAAAAAGTAAAGCAGGATATTACGGATAAATCCAAAGAAAACAAAATCCGGCAAGGGGTCTGAAGTGTTCCGCAATATATTTTTTAATATAATACTTATAGCTGTGGTAGTTTTTTTAAGCCTTAAGCTTTACAATTCATTGACGAAACCTTTGTCCTTCCCATTAGAAAGCCCTCAAAAACAAACAAGCCCGCAACAGGACAAAAAGGGAGACGGGAACATAACAAATAAAAATAAAGAGGAAATGCCGGGCTATCAAGTTCCGGACTATCAGGTTATTGTGCAGAAAGACATTTTTAAGCAGATAAGGGCGGAGCGCCGTTTGGAAGCGCCGCCACCGCCTCCTCCGCCTCCGCTGCCTGCGCCAAGACTTATCGGCATAACAATCATTGGAGATAAGGCCAGGGCATTTCTTGAAGACCTGGTAACAAGAACAATAAAGGCTTACGGCATAAATGATTCAATAGCGGATTTTATAATAAAAGAGATTTATAGCGACAAGGTGGCGCTTACAAGGGGAAATGAAACAGTTGAAGTCAGCATTGTCAAAGTCAAGACTACAGACGAGAGGGGGATTCCCAAAGACCAACGTTTGAAAGACCAACGTTTGAAAAACCACGCGCCGTAACGCCAACGGAACCTGTTAAAATATCACCACCAGCGCCTCTGCCGGCGGGAGCATATCCGCGGCCGCCTCTACCTTTACCTGACGGAATAAGGGAATAAAACCTAAATTATAAAAGGGGATGATTATATGAAAAATTTTTTGTTTGGCAGTAAAGCCTTTGCCGCTTTTCCCAAATTGGCTCTGTCTTTGTTTTTTATATTTTTGCTTGTCTCGTGCGGCACAAAGGAGACTGTCCGGAAAGATTTTATTGAATCTGATCTGTCTGAAACCCTTGATACCTCAAAGGTAAAACAGCCTGAGCCTGCAACAAAACAAGACTTGTCTGAAGTAAAGGATTTGAAACAGCAAGAGCAGATAAGGATTGAAAAAGAGGCCGAAGAAAAATTCGTGATACTTAATTTTGATGATGCCGACATACGCACGGTGGTTTCTGCAATAGGAGAAATGCTTAACATAAACTATGTGCTTGCCCCGGGAGTTGCCGGAAAGGTTACAATTCAGTCCTACAAAAAATTTCCCGTAAAAGATGTTTTTCAGGTATTCCAGGCAATCCTTGAGCTTAACGCTCTGACCGCCGTCAAAAACGGGGCCATTTACGAGGTTGTTCCAATTGACATCGCAAAACAACGACCTCTTTCCGTCCAATCGGGCAGGGAAGTCAAATTTCAAGTGGACTCAGGTTTTTTGACGCAGATTGTCCCGCTTGAATATACCAAGGCAAACGATGTTGTAAATATACTGAGAAACCTCATGCCGAAAGGCGCTGACTTTGTTGTATATGAACCTTCAAATCTCCTTATAGTTACATGTCCTCCTGCAAGTCTTGTTAAGTTTATGAAGATAATTGAAGCAATAGATATTCTATCAACAGAAAGGGAAGCAATAAAAACATTTGTATATAATGTCAACAACGGCGAGGCAAAAAAACTTGCCGATATTCTTAAAAGTCTGTATGAGAAAGCAGGCGCCCCTGTAAAAACCGCGCTCATGCCTTCAAAATCAGGCCCTGTTCCACAGCCAATGCAGTCTCCGCCGACAGTCCGCCCAAACATTGAAGGACTTGCCGGAGATGTTGAAGGTGAAATATCGATTCTTGCCTATGAAGACATCAATGCGCTGATAATCAGGACAAGTCCCAGAAATTATCTCACAATACTTGATCTGCTGAAAAAACTTGACGTCTCTCCAAAACAGGCAATGATAGAAGTTCTCATTGCTGAAGTCTCGCTTACTGATACAACGAAGGTTGGAATCGAATGGATGTTAAAATCTCCTGTTTCAATAGGGGGTAAACACATTACCGGTTTGTCAGGGTTTACTACTGAATCTCTGCCCGGCGCTGTTGCGCCAATTATAACAGCAGCAGGTGAAGTTACAAATATTATGACAACTCCGTCCGTAGGCACTGCTTTTGCGGCTATAATTAACCCTCAAAAGTATGGCGCAATACTTAATGCCTTTTCAAGCCTCGGCAAAGTAAATGTGCTTTCGAGTCCGCTTTTACTTGCAATAGACAATAAAGAAGCGAAGATAGAGATCGGGGAAAATGTTCCTATAGCAACAGGATTTCAGCAGCAGCCTTCTACTACAACGACAACAGGCACAGTATCTTTTGTCGCAGCAGGCCAGATTGAATACAAGCCGGTAGGCGTAATTTTAACTGTTACACCGCGCATATCGGAAAAAGGCCGTGTAATGTTAAAAATTACTCAGGAGATAAGCAGCCAGGGACCTGATGTGGCTCTTGCAGGAATTACCTCGCCGAGTTTTGTAACACGCAAGGCTCAAACCACGGGTATTGTTCAGAGCGGACACACACTTGTGATTGGCGGCATTATAACAGAACAAAAAAACGTCGCAAAAGAAGGGATCCCTTTCCTTAGCCGCATCCCTTTGCTTGGATTTCTTTTTGGAGCCAATACAGATACGGTAAAGAAAACAGAACTTATTATAATGGTTACGCCGACTGTTATAGAGTCAACAGAAGATATAGACGCAATAACAAAAGGATTTCAAAACAGGGTGAAAATAATCAAAGAGCGTTTGGGAGAGGGCAATAAAAAAGAAGATAACAAGTTAAATGAATCAGAAGCTAAATAAAGATAAATTTTTGGCTATCAGAAAACTCATACGCTGATAAGATTTTTTCATTTGACAAAGAGAGAAAGAAAAAAGCGATAATTATATAAATGAAAATGCGGATTGTTTTCCGCAAATCAGAAAAAAAGAATATGCACAATTACTTCGATCTTCAGACGCTGATAATGGATGTTTTGTTTCTTTTCCATATACATAAATTTAATGTTAATGAATAATGAAATATGAACTAAAGTTTTTCAGATAAGGAGAGCGGAGATGAAAAAATATGCATTGATTAAGGAAAGAAATAAAAGTAATTTGGTTTCTCTTGCCAAAACACGATTAATGAAAAGAAAGAGTTGGGCGTCAGGGAAATTAGGATTGTTAGGTTTTATGACCATTGTTCTTCTTTTAAGTAGTCAGACC
>PGYF01000036.1 GCA_002839535.1 Nitrospira bacterium HGW-Nitrospira-1 | reverse complement strand
GGCAGATATTCACCCGGTCTCTTCTCCTCCATAAGGGCATAGCTCCATCTGCACGAGTTGGTGCATTCCCCGCTATTTGCACTTCTCGATGCGAGAAAACTGCTGATATAACACCTGCCGGAATAGGATATGCATATCGAACCATGAACAAATACCTCGAGTTCCATCCTGGTATCAGCCCGAATTTCCCGTATCTCTTCAAGCGAGAGCTCACGTGCAAGGATAATTCTTTTTGCGCCGAGGCGCTCCCAGAACCTTGCTGTTTCAGCGTTGGTGATATTGGCCTGGGTGCTGATATGAATATCAATCTCAGGAGCAATCCTTCTGCATATGCTGAATATTCCGGGGTCTGAGACAATCACCGCGTCAGGCTTGACATCCTTAAGCAGCCGGATATGCTCCTCAAGCGCCTTAAGGTCCCTGTTATGGGCGAAGATATTTGCGGTTACATATGCCCTGGCGCCGCGGCCATGGGCATACGCGACCGCGTCCCGTAATTCCTCAGGCTGAAAATTCCCGGCCTTGCCCCTCAGGCTGAATCTCGACTCCCCGATATATACCGCATCTGCGCCGTAGTGCAGGGCTGTTCTGAGTTTTTCGAAGTCGCCTGCAGGCGCCAGCAGTTCAGGCTTTTTCATCTTTAGCGCCCTTCCTGAATTTCTTTATGGCCTCTCTGGCAAGCAGATCGCATCTCTCATTCTCGTAATGCCCGTTATGGCCCTTTATCCATTCCCACGCTATCTCATGACCATCCGCGGCCTTTAAAAGTTTCTCCCACAGGTCCCTGTTCAGCACATCTTTTCTCTGGGAATTTTTCCAGTTATTTTTTATCCAGCCTTTTATCCATTCCGTCATGCCTTTTACAATATAAGTCGAGTCTGTTGTGATTTTTACGCTGCAGGGTCTCTTCAGGGCCTCAAGGGCTGTAATGACCGCCATCATCTCCATCCTGTTGTTCGTGGTTAATTTCTCGCATCCGGATAATTCCCTGCATTTTTCGCCTGCTCTTAATATCGCACCATATCCTCCCAGGCCCGGATTTCCGCTGCATGCGCCGTCAGCATATATCTCAACAAAAGGTTTTTCTCCATGTTTTTTCATCTTTTTATATTAACTTTTCAGGCTATGCCCTTGGATGATATGCCTTAAAGACCTTTTTAATCCTGTCGGTTGTTACCTTTGTATAAATCTGGGTGGTTGAAATATCAGAATGTCCAAGCATTTTTTGGACAGACCTGAGGTCTGCCCCGCCTTCAAGGAGATGTGTTGCGAAACAATGGCGTATTGTATGAGGCGAGATCTCCATGCCTGCCTGCCTGCCTATGGCCTTCAGAGTCTGCCAGAACCGCTGCCTGCTCATCGGTTTGGCCCTCTTTGTCACAAACAGATACGGGGATTGCCTTTTCCCGAGTGTTTCCGGCCTCTCTTCCCCCATATATTTTTTTACTTTTTTAAGCGCCCGCATATTAACCGGCACGACACGCTCCTTGGCGCCTTTCCCTAGAATCCTTACAAAACCTGCATCAAAATGGATATCCCCAAGTTTTATCTTTACCAGTTCGCTGACACGCAGCCCTGATGAATAGAGGAGCTCAAGCATTGCCGAGTCCCGCAAAATGGTTTTGCCGGAAAAATTAGTCTGGAGCAGAGCCATGACCTCGGATAGGCTTAAGGCCTTTGGAAGCCTATCCCACTTCTTGGGCATATGGAGATTCCCGGAGGGGTCGTTGTCGAGGATATTTTCTATGAGCAGATATTTATAGAGCGCCTTGATTGATGAGAGGTACCTGCAGATGCTTGTGATGGAATAGCCGGCGTTTCTTAAGCCCTCGTTAAAATCTACGATATCGCTTCTGAGCGCAGAGGTTATCTCCTTTTCTCTTTCCTTTAAAAAAAGAGTGTACCTCTTAAGGTCGGCGGCATAGGAACCCAGGGTATTTTTCGAAAGCCCTTTTTCTACGGACAAATACGTAAAAAATCTCTCAAGCAACTCCACAGGTCAGATATTCCTCTATTCCTGTTGAATGTTTCAGTCGTTCATACAGGATGTTTGCAATCTGCATAAGATTCACCGTATCTTCCCTGTTATATTTAATAAGCTTCTCCAATGCCCCTGTTGAGCCTTTTCTTGCTGATTCCCAGAGCTTAACCGCATCATACCCGTCAAGCCCGACTATGGCTTCATCACGCTCGATACCAAGGTCATGTTCGAGTTTTTTCAACCCCCCCTGGAATCCAAGCCTTTTTACCCCGAAACAGAGATCAAAGTGAGGGATATTAAACTCTATTCCGCTGAAAGATCGCAGCAAAAAGGGAATATCAAAGGCTGCTCCGTAAAAAGTTATAAGGCATTTATATTGCGACAGTTCTTTTCTGATATTTTCTGCGGTGAGGTTTTCGCCTCTGACAAGGGATTTGTAATCATAGCCGTTGTAAAGACCTACAACCGTTACATAACCCCCGCTGTTTGGCTGGAACCCGTTTGTTTCAATATCAAGACAGACCGCGTCTTTTTTGAAGGAGTCATAGAGCCGCCAGTGTTCCCGGCGTTTTAGTTTTTTGCTGAAATAACCGGCGTTGCCTGCATCAAGTTCGGATTTATTCCTGAAGAGCGCCTCATCAAAAGACTTCTTTCTTTCGTCGCTGAATCCAGGCAGTTGGTCTGCATTGGTAAAATCTTCCCAGGTTAAAATGCCTTCTCTCCAGAGCTGTTTTTCGAGTTTCTCCCCTATTCCTTCAAGCATACAGAAAGTATTTCTAATCATTATATATTCATTTCTTTTCCTGGCATTTCTTTTTTTGGAGCTGAACACTCACGGGCGAAAAAAGCGGTCATAATACCCGAAATCCCAAAAACTCTCATAACAACTCCACCTCTAAAAAATATTTTATTTTACAGACCGGTTTTATTATCATACTAAAATCGTCAAACAAATTACAATTTCGATTTATAGGTCAACCGGCCTTGCCTCTGACCGCTGTTTCCCATACATTTCATTTACCTCGTCCGTATATCCACCCTTTTCATTGTACATAAAAAGCGGTTTTTCTACCTTGACGCCAGGACGTCCGTCCTTTACGGCCTCTATCAGCGCCATCTTGGAAGCCGTATTAATGTTATTATGAACAAACCTTACCCTCTTCGGCTCCAGCCGGTTTCTCCTGAGGGTCTCGATAACTTCAGGGAGTCTTTCAGGATGATATATCATGCAGAACCTCCCCCGTGCCTTCAGGAGATATGATGCGGTCTCCGCCAAATCCGCAAACTTCAATCTCAGTTCATGCCTTGCCACTGCCTTTTCTTCTCCAGGACTGAGACGACCGGTGGCCGGTTTTCTGAAGGGCGGGTTGGAAACCACCAGGTCATATGTCAGCGGCGGCGCTATATTTGTCGTATCTTTGATATCAGCAAGGGCCGCTCGAACCCGTTCTTCCATACCGTTTAAAGCTATATTTTTTTTAGCAAGGGCATACAACGATTCCTGGAGTTCCACAAGCATGACCTTTGCATGAAAATATTTTCTCGCAAGCAGCAGGCCGATAATCCCTGACCCTGTTCCCAGATCGGCAATATTCTCCACGCGCTTCACATTTACAAAAGAAGAGAGCAGAAGCGCATCTACAGAGAATCTGTAGCCGCCCTTGTTTTGATACACCTTTATATCACGAATGCCGTCGAGCGTTGTTTCCATCTCAGGCCGCATTGAAAATATCCAGTCTGGAGGTTAACTCCTCCATGCTGTCTATGATAAAATCCGCATCCTTAAGAAAACTTACGTCCCTGTAGCCGTAAGAAACAGCCACTGTCCTCACCCCTGCGGCCCTGCCTGCCTCTATGTCATAATTGCTGTCGCCAACGATAACCGCCTCATCATGCCCGCAGGATACCTTCTTCAGCATCTCCAAAACAGGCACAGGCGAAGGTTTTTTCTCAGGCGCGCTGTCGCCGCCCCAGATGACGTCAAAATAACCGGAAAGTTCAAGGTCTTCAAGCAGCCGCAGTGAGAGGTCTTCTCTCTTGTTTGAGATTACAGCCTTTTTGTAATTTCCAAGCATCTCAAGCGTATTGCGAACTCCCGGATATGGAACAGTATAGTCTGTAAGATGCCTGCTGTAGTGTTCCAGAAACCTTTCCAGTACAACGCACCTGAGATCAGCCCATCTTTCGCCAAGCAGCTTCTCAATCATCCGCGTAACGCCCTCTCCTACCAGACTGACTGTTTTTTCGACTGTCAATGTTTCAAGCCCATAGGGCCTGCCGGCATAATTGAGCGCATTCGTTATGTCGGCGCTCGAATTTACCAGCGTTCCGTCAAGGTCGAAGATGATCAGTTTGATTTTCATAGATGTTAATTTTAACATTATCCCGAAAAATCCAGAAACCTCCTCTGTATGGTATACTTTCTCATGGGCGATACAAACCTTTTCCAGACCCTCACAAAAGAAGACAAGATAACCGTAGTCCTTTACCGGACCGGCATATTCCTCTCTACGCTGATAATCAGCATCTCCGCCTTCATTGTTTTTAAAAGCCTTCAGGCCGCTGACACTCAGGTTTTCCCCTTCATTATTTCCGGTCTCAGCCTGAATGTAATGCTTCTTGTTTTATATTTCAGCGTTGGACTCAGCGTTTTCTTCATCCATCTTTATATCGGGAAATTCTATCGGGCGTTGAAGAAGATTTATTACATAGCAGTCGTCTGTCTGGCAGTCCTGTTCTTCATCGGACACGGCAATCCTGTGATACCGCTTTTAAGAGTGCCGCCTTATGGGGCTCTTCTTCTGCTTCCGCTCTCCTTATGCCTCGGATTTGTTACTGCAAAAGAGGCGTTCTGCTTCAGGCTCATCGAAGGCTATATCCTCGCTGTTATGATGCCGGCGCATGTCTTCTTTTATTCGGTCGGGGTATTAGACGCAAAAAGCGCTGCATACGGATTCATCTTTATCGCTTTTATGCTGGTCTTCTTTATGTTTAGAAAAATCTTCATGCCGCTGCACTATGACATCGGCGATAAATCAGCCTACCAGCCGTAAGCAATTCTCATCAGAAAACACGCGGGACAAAACCTTGGCCTGTTTGTTTTACCTGCTCCAGTTATTACAGGAGTTTAATCTAAAAACAGCTTTGGCAATTCGCTTGTTGTATTAATAGGGTTAAAATTATATAATTTTAAATATTATGGAACCTGTTAAAATTGTCATAAGATACGCTGACGGAAAGACCATAAAAGGTTTTTCATATAATTTCTCTCCCAATAAGCATCTATTCCACATAAAGTTGGTTAATACAGATGAAGTAGTTGAAGTCCTGATAAAAGAACTCAAGGCAGTATTCTTCGTGAGGGATTTCGCAGGAAACCCATCATACGATGAATGGAAGCAATTCGACAAAGGACCCAATCAACCTGGCCGTAGAATAGAAGTAACGTTTACGGATGGAGAGGTGCTGGTCGGGTCCACTACAGGATACGACCCCCAACGGCTTGGCTTTTCTTTCTCCCCAGTAGATCCTAACAGCAACAATGTGAAAGTATTCGTTATATTTGATGCTGTAAAAAAAATCCGCTATTTGTAAAAAGTTATCTGAACCCAGAAAATGCAATTCTTCATGGACATGGATGACTGAAAAGTATTTTGCCCGTCACCTTTAGGTGTTACTTGCGCATTATGTCTCAAAAAAAGTCGGCCTCGGATAGAGCCCTGCTGCCTTGACGATCCCTTCAATGGCGCTTTCCCACTCAATGGCCTGGATATGCACGCCCTTTATGCCGGGGGTCTCGAGAACCTGCTGGATAAGCTCTATGGCGATCCTGACGCCTTCCTGCTCCTGAAGTTCCCGGGCCTTCTTTTTATCATCGCCGGCAGATTCCTTTGCCTTGTTCATACGGTCGATAAGCGACTTTGGAACAGACACACCGGCAACAGAGGAATCCATATATTTCAGCATCATGGCGCTCTTCGGTACGATAATGCCGCCGAGGATAGCAGTGCGCTCATGGAGACCCATGTTCACGATCCTGGCCATCTGTGCGCGGAAACCTGCTATATCGTAAATGCCCTGTGTCTGTATAAAATCAGCGCCTGCATTCACTTTTTTCATAAGGTTTATAGGCCTGAAATCTATTGGATCGGCCATAGGAGTCCAGGATGCCCCAATAAAAAACTTTGGCGCTGCCTCCAGCGGATCACCGCCCTCCTGTTTTCCCTCATCGCGCATCTTCTTGAGAATGCCGACAAGTTGGCAGGTATCAACGTCATAGACGTTCTTTGCGCCTGGATGGCCCTTGAGCCTGCCTGCAGCGCTGAAACTCTGGTGGTCGCCTGCAATGCAGAGACAGTTTTTGAGGCCCAGCGCAGCTCCGCCAAGCAGGTCGGCCTGCATGGCAATCCGGTTCCGGTCGCGGCAGGTCATCTGCATGACCGGCTCCAGTCCTTCCTGTAAGGCAATTGCCGCAGCAGCGATGCTCGATATGCGAACAACAGCGGTCTGGCAATCCGTCACGTTCGCTGCATCACAGAATCCTTTGAGCAACTGCGCTTTTTTCCTGACCTCATGCCCGTCTGCGCTCATGGGCGGTCCGAGCTCTGCTGTTACCGCAGGATAGCCGCTTGAGATGACTTTTTCAAGATTGCTTCCGCTCTTCATTATTTTTTACCTCCTGCTGTCTCAGCCTTTTTTTCTTCCTGCTCCTCGAATGCCCTGATATGCTCTACTGATATTCGGCGCGGGCCTCCATCACGAGACGAAGACCAATTACGCGGGGGCAGTATCCCGGAAAGTTTCTCGAGTGTGCCGAGCATCTTCATCCGTTCCACAATTAGAAACCAGGCGCAATCAACGTCCTTGCTGATCTCGCACTTGCCATTGTTTGTGCCGCCGCAGGGCCCGTTCATAAGCGTCTTGGAGCACCGCGCAATAGGGCAGATGCCGCCTGTCAGATGCAGGATGCAGTCACCGCAGCCTGCGCAGAGTTCTTTAAACAGGCCGGGTTCTTCCACAGCGCCATAGAACGAGGTATTGATCCCGGGATAGACAGGGATATTCCCAGTCCGGTCTGAAAGGAAATTCACGCCAACGCCGCAGGCGGTCGAAAGCACAAGATCATACTTTTTTACTTCGTCCATGACAGGGTCTAAATACTCGGGCTCGCAGTGGCGCATGACTCCCAGATGATTCACCTCCATCGCATGTCCCTCCTGAGCAGCCCGCATCCGAATAAGCGAAGCGATCGTCTCGGCCTCCTTTTCGCCGCCTGCATGGCAGACGGCAACGCAGGTGTTGCATCCGAACACGAGGACCTTTTTAAAGCCCTTTACCATATTCCAGATTTCTTCGATTGGTTTCTGTGATCCAACAATCATAATTTAATACTCCTTTCTTAATCCCATCTGCCTTATCCGCCCGGAAAAATCAGCGCACACAGCAGCAAAGGGATTTAAGGCGTCTGAATCCCCTGTCAGTATCTCAATCCGGCCTGATTCAAGCCCAAGCATCCCGATCAGTTCCTGTGCCCGCCTGACCCTGGCACCCACCCGAGGACTAACGCCTTTGTATTTGCAAGTTACGTCGTTACAACGCCCTATAACAACGCCGTCAGCGCCGCACTCAAATGCCTTGAGAAGATCAAGGATATCAAGCCTGCCGGTGCAGTGAACAGGGACAGTCCGCACGTTCTTCAGTCCTTTGAACCCATGGACGCCCGCGTGGTGCGAGCACAGCAACGCCACGATCACCGGTTCCTGCCTCTTCGGATTAACATTTCCCACGACAGAAGACATTGTGTCCCTGATCTGCCGGACGTCATAGCTCACCATGCTGATTGCCTGAGCAGGGCATTCCGGCGCGCAGAGCCCGCAGGCCTGACAGTACTCAGGCCGTATCTCGGAATATGCCTGAACAATCGGAGCGCTGTAAGGACAAACCCGCAGGCAGGTGAGACAGGCCATGCATTTCTTTGTATCAACCACAGCGCCGCCGCCGCAGCCGCGGCACCTTCCTGCTTCACTTAGCGCCTCTTTCTCGCTATATCCGACTTCAAAATTGGTCATGGTAGCACAGCGAACCTCGGGAGTAAGATGTTTGATCTTGATACGCGGCTCACGGCTGATTTTTTCAAGGACTTCCGCAGGCATCTGCGCAATTTTGTCCTTTTCCTGTGCAGGAAGCCTGCCCTCGATGTCCTCTCCCTGAATATAGAGGTGGATTGCCAGGGCAGAGCAGTGACCGTTCGTAACAGCAGCAATGGCCGAGCCAGGGCCGGTTACGACCTCGCCTGCAACGAACACGCCCCTGGAACTGCTCATCTGGGTCGCAGGGTTCCATTCAATGCGTCCGCTCTCATCTATCTTTACAGCGCTGTCTTTTAGAAATGAAACATTCGACATCTGGCCGATGGTGATGATGATAGTGTCTGCCTCAAAAAAAGTGGTCTGATCTTTATCAAAGGCTGGATTAAACCGGCCGTTCGTGTCAAAGACAGACAGGACTTTCGTAACCTCAAGGCCGGTTACCTTGCCGCCTTCGCGCCTGACTGCCCTGGGACCCCAGCGGTGATTGATCCTGACGCCTTCTTCAACAGCCTCGTCAACTTCCCATTTCCATGCAGGCATCTCTTCCGCGCTTTCAAGGCAGACCATCGAGACATCCTTCACGCCAAGCCTTCGTGCAGAACGGGCAACGTCCATCGCCACGTTTCCGCCGCCGATAACCAGAACCCTGTTCCCAAGCGCGGGTTTACGGTCAAAGGCAGCATCCTCGAGAAAGGGAATGGCAAGAAGCACGCCAGGGCCTTCCACCCCTGGAATGTTCAGAGACCGGCTCTGGGAAAGGCCAATGGCGATAAGCACGGCATCGTGTTTCTTCATAAGTTCGTCAAACTTAATGTCCTTGCCGATCTCGCAGTCTGTCTTTACCTCAATACCCTTTGCAATAACATCGTCTATATCCTCTTTCAGCGCTTCCCTGGGCAAACGGTAGGGAGGGATCGCGCAGGCAAGCATACCCCCGGGCACAGGATGCCGCTCATAGATCGTAACTTCATAGCCCATATCTGCGAGGTCTTTTGCCGCAGTAAGGCCGGAAGGGCCCGAACCGATAATGCCGATGCTTTTGCCCTTTGTCTTTTGAATGAGCTTGCGTTTGTTGCGCCGGTAGTCTGTAGATTGCTCAATAGCGAACCGCTTCAAATGCCGGACAGCCAAAGGCTCGTCCACATCCGAGCGCCTGCACGCCTGCTCACAGGGATGATGGCAGATCATTGAGCAGACTGATGCGACAGGGTTCACCGATGTAATGACCTCGAAGGCCTCGGTATACCTGCCCTGGGCGATCAGCCCCACATAGGCCTGCACGTCAGTGTGCGCAGGACATGCTGCCCGGCACGGCGAATATGGTCTTGTTTCCTTAATCTCGGCTCCATAGGGCCGATACGGTTTCAATTCTTCTTCAGTCTTTTGTGGCACCATGAATTACTCCTGTATAATCCTTTTGTCTCTGCTTAATTTATTCCTGCGTGCAGCTTCGCCGACTTCACCGTGTTTTTCATAAGCATGGTAATCGTCATCGGACCGACCCCGCCAGGCACAGGCGTGATAGCCCCTGCTATTTCTTTGGCGGCATCAAAGTCAACGTCTCCCTTGAGTATGGCCACCATCTTGCCGGTCTTCTCGCTTTTCTTTTCGCCAACCCGGTTGACGCCGACGTCTATAACACAGGCACCCGGCTTGATCCACTCAGGCTTCACGAGTCCCGGAACTCCGGCGGCAACAATCAAAATATCAGCGCGCTTGCAGTGTGCATCCAGGTTCTTTGTGCCGGTATGTACGACCGTGACTGTGGCGTTTGCGCCCTTGCCTTTCTGGAGCATGATATTGGCAATGGGCTTGCCGACAATATTAGATCGGCCTACAACAACGACTTCCGCCCCGGAGGTCTCAAATCCCGAACGTATGATCAGTTCCTGTATGCCTGCAGGAGTACAGGGAATGAAAGCCATCCACGTCCTTGTCAGGATCTATCGCGTTGAGGACCTTCTTTTCATCAATATGTCTTGGAAGGGGAAGCTGGACAAGAATGCCGTGTATCTTCGGGTCTTTATTATACTTTTCAATAAGCTTCAGTAGATTATCCCCGGATATGTCCTCAGGCTGATCGTCCTGTACTGAATAAAAACCAATTTCGTCTGCAGCTCTGTGCTTGCCGGTTACGTAACTGACTGAGGCAGGGTTTTTCCCCACCAGGATGGTAACTAATCCAGGCACAACCCCGTGCCTTTCCTTCATCTGGGTAACTTCCTTTTTAAGCTCTTCCCGTATCTGTGCGGCAATTTCTGTCCCACTTATGATTTTTGCAGCCATGGTATTCCTCCCCTAATCTCTTTTTTTAATCAGTTCCAGCAATTCCTGCCGTGTTGATTCCTTTGTCCTGAATATGCCCCGCACCGCAGAGGTGACTGTCCGCGCACCGGGCTTCTTTATCCCCCGCATGGAAAGACAGAGGTGTTCAGCATCAATAACAACCATCGCGCCTTTTGGTTTTAACTTCTCCATAATCACATCGGCAAGCTGGGCAGTGAGGCGTTCCTGCACCTGCGGCCGTTTGGCAAATATCTCCAGCGCCCTTGCAAGTTCTCCGATGCCTGCGATCTTTCCTGCGCCCGGGATATAGGCAACATGCGCCTTGCCGATAAAAGGAAGAAGATGATGCTCACAGACGGAATAGAAGGGAATGTCCTTGAGCAACACCATTTCATCATGGCTTTCTCCCTCTAAATGTTTCAGTATCTCTTCAGTCGGCGTTTCGATCCCGGAAAAGATCTCCTGATACATCTTTGCCACACGGCTCGGCGTATCTTTTATGCCGGGTCTTTCCGTATCCTCACCAATCCCTTCGAGGATCATCCTGACGCCTTTTTCTATTTTTTTAAGGTTCATTTCTAATGAATTCTTTTGGTTATCTGCAAAATTAAAGAACTAAATTTTAGCATTTTGCCGGAAAGTATGTCAAAATACCTCTGCAAAATACCTCTGCAAAATCTTAAGCTTGACCGGACAATCCAGGATAGGGTATGGATTCCCCGGTCAAGCCGTGGAATGACGGAGGGGGGCCGTGGAATGACGGAGGGGGGCCGTGGAATGACGGAGGGGGGCCGTGGAATGACGGAGGGGGGCCGTGGAATGACGGAGGGGGGTCGTGGAATGACATGATTTGTGACAAGAATGACCCACACGATTACGCGAAGACCCGATTTTTTTTAATGAATAAGCAAGAACGCCCTGTGCTCTTGGCACAGGGTTCTTCACAAGGTCGTTATAATCAGCAGAAGAATTTGATGCAAAGGAGAAGCTCATGGCGAAGACAACCATTCAGGACTTTTTGAAGAAGAAATCCGAAGGCAGGAAGATTACGATGCTCACTGCTTATGACTATCCCTTTGCGCAGATAGTTGACGAAGCCGGCATTGATGCGATACTTGTGGGTGATTCTCTGGGTATGGTCGTGCAGGGACTCGACAACACCCTGCCGGTGACCATGGATGAGATGATCTATCATACTAAAATGGTAAGCCGGGCAGTCAAAAACGCCATTGTCATAGGCGATATGCCGTTTATGTCTTATCAGGCAAGTATCGAAGATGCGGTCAGGAACGCCGGAAGGTTTTTAAAAGAGGCAGGCGCTTCCGCTATCAAACTCGAAGGCGGGGCCGAAGTCGCTGAACAGATCAGGGCGATGACAAGGTCCGAAATCCCTGTGATGGCGCATATTGGACTGACGCCGCAGGCGATCCATAGAATGGGCGGTTATAAAGTGCAGGGCAAGACAGAGGAGGCTGCAAAGAGGCTGCTCGAGGAAGCGCATATTATTGAGGACGCCGGCGCCTTTGCCCTTTTGCTTGAGGCCATACCCATGAAGCTTGCTCATAAAATCACCGAAGAGCTTTTGATCCCGACGATAGGGATAGGCGCCGGCCCGCATTGCGACGGACAGGTCCTCGTGCTGCATGATGTGATCGGGATGTTCGAGCGGTTTGTGCCGAAATTCGTTAAACGTTATGCGAACCTCAAAGACGAAGCGCTGAAGGCGATAAGAACATACAGGGAGGAAGTCGAGAAGGGAGAGTTCCCTTCAGAAGAACAGAGCTTTAAATAAATTGGAAAAATGCAATTTAGGATTCAGTTTTTTCCTGCGGGACGGCAACAGGCTCTGCTTTCAGCTTCAGGATACGACGCCCCTTCATTGTGACAATAGTAAATTTCATTGTTTCAGTGTTGTAATTATCACCGACAGCAGGCAGTCTCTGGAGATTTGAAATAAGAAATCCGCTGATCGTATCGTATTCGTTTGATTCTGGAATGTCGAAGCCGTAATCCTCATTGAGATCTCTTATCGCCAGTGAGGCGTCGATCAGCATTGTCCCGTTCTGAAGGACCTGCACCGGACTTTCCGTATCATATTCATCGCGTATTTCTCCCACGATTTCTTCAATGAGGTCTTCTATGGTAACAAGACCGGTGACAGCCCCATATTCATCTATGACGATGGCCATGTGCTGCCTTTTTTTCTGCATCTCGCGCATGAGTGTGCTTATTTTCATTGTTTCCGGGACAAAGAGCGCATTATGCAAAAGCCTGATCATTGATATTTCCCGCTTGTATGCCAGCTCATTGAAGACGTCTTTGTTGTAGAGGATGCCCTTGATGTCGGATTTGTCTTTGTCATATACCGGATAGCGCGAAAAATTCTCTGACGAAATGGTATTGATGATGGAATCGGGCGATTCGTTGATATTAAACGCAACCATGGAGGTGGCCGGCACCATGACGCCCTTTACTGATATGTCGGTAAAACGAAAAACACTGTGGATCAGCTCATGTTCGGTAGGCTCGAATATCCCTTTGTCGGTCCCTTCCTCGATAAGGAGTTTGATCTCTTCCTCGCTGATGAACGAGCGCTCGGAGAAAGCCTTTGCCCCGAAGGGCTTCAGTACGAGGTTTGTGCTTGCGGTCAATACCGTGACGAAAAACGACGAGATTCTGGATATGAATGTTATAGGGCCCGCAACAAAAAGCCCGACCCTTTCAGGATTTCTTAATGCTATGGATTTGGGCACGAGTTCGCCTATGATTAAAGTGAGATATGAAATTACGATGACCACAATGCCTATTGAAATGGCTCCGGCGCCTTTTGCGATGAAGGGTACCGGAACATTCGCAAGTATCGGTTCCAGAGTAGTAACAGATGCCGCGCCGCCGATAGCCGATGAAAGGGCCCCCATCACGGTTACGCCGATCTGTACAGTGGCGAGAAGCCGGTCAGGCTCAGCCTGGAGCTTTAATAATTTGTTTGCGCGGTATCCGCCTTTTTCCGCAAGATTTCTGACGAATGATTTTCGTGAGGTAACGATAGAGATTTCCGATGCAGAAAAAAAACCGTTCAGAACCATAAAAATCAGGATAAATAGTATTTCGAGTATCATTGGTTAGTTATAGGTATTATACACGAAAAAAAGTGAATTTGACTAAATTCGATGAAGATACATATTATATTTTTGATTATATTTCCAAAGCTCCAATAAATCCGTTGTGCTGCAAAGAATGAAATCAAAGAGAGAGGAAGGAGATTCCCATGTCTGAAGCCAGACTCAAGGTAATTTTATTGCGCCATACGCCGAACCCGGAGGAGACCGTAGCAATGGCTGCAAAGCTCTGCTACAGCCCTTCTGACATTACTTCGTTAAAGAAGAAGATAGAGACAAGGGACCAGAAGGCGTTTGTCGAAAGATTAATGAAAATGGGGCATATGAGTCCTATTGAACATGCATCGTTCACCTTTGCCATTGAGGGGATATCCCGGGCGTGTTCCCATCAACTCGTCAGGCACAGGCTTGCATCGTATTCCCAGCAATCGCAGCGGTATGTGAGCGAAGAGGCAGGTTTCGATTACCTGATTCCGGAGACAATAAAAAAAGACCCGCAACTGAAAAAATATTTTGAAGACATTATGGCAGAGGCGCAGAAGGCCTACAATCATATAGCGCAAAAGCTCAATGAGCATGGGGTTAACGGGGAAGCCGCAAACCAGGACGCGAGGTTTGTCCTCCCAAATGCAGCAGAGACAAAGATAATCGTTACAATGAATGCGCGGGAACTCCTGCACTTTTTCAGCCAGCGGTGCTGCAACAGGGCCCAATGGGAAATCCGGGCGATGGCTGAAGAGATGTATAAACTGGCGAAGAAAGTCTCTCCGGTCCTTTTTGCCAAGGCAGGGCCGCGATGTCTTTATGCGGCCTGTCCCGAGGGCGAGTATGCCTGCGGGAAGATCAGGGACGTAAGAAAAAAATACGGCGTCAAGGCTGCGCAATCCAAATTGAACGAGTCTTAATAAAATGGCATATGTAATCGCATTGGCAGGGAAGGGCGGCGCCGGCAAGACCAGTATCGCAGGGCTTACGGTCAGGTATCTTATTGAAAAGAAGAAAAAGCCTGTGCTTGCTGTTGACGCAGACAGCAATGCATGTCTGCATGAGGCATTGGGAGTCGAAGTGCATGCAACGATCGGACGTCTCAGGGAAGAGTCTCTTGAGAAGATACGGAGCGGCGCCGAAAGACCCGGCGGAATGTCTATGGAACAGCTCTTTGATTATCAGGTCCAGCAGTCGTTGATCGAGGCAAATGGGTTTGACCTGATGGTCATGGGCAGGCCGGAGGGCCCCGGATGTTATTGCGCGGCCAACAATATTATCAGAAAGTATACGGACAAGCTCTCAGAGACCTATTCCTATGTGGTCATAGACAATGAGGCCGGCATGGAGCACCTCAGCAGAAGGACCACACACAAGGTTGACCTTCTTTTGATCGTGAGCGATCCAACGGTGCGGGGGATAAAAACAGCACATAGGATAGCCGGACTGGTGAAGGAACTAAATCTCGATATCTGTAAATATGCCCTGGTAATCAATCGCGTTGCAGGCAATGAAGGTCCCGGACTAAGAAAACTTGCAGAGGAACTCGGGCTTGAGGTTGCAGGGCTTGTGCCGCAGGATAAAATGGTATTTGAAAACGATCTTCAGGGCAAGGCTATTATCGAACTGCCCGAGGATTCTCCTTCGGTGAAGGCTGTTTATGCGGTTCTTGACAAGTTCAAGATAGGATAACTCTAGGTTCTGTATTCAGCGTTTATACGGATATACTCTTCTGTCAGGTCGCAGGTGAGCGCCTTTGCGGATGCGCTGCCGGCATGGAGATCAACAGTTATCTTAATGTTTTTTGCCCTTAAGGTCTCTGTGGCTTCCTTGTCCTTATTGTTTGCCAGACCGTCTTTTACCACCTTGATATTGTTAAAGAAGATGTCTGTTTTCTCTTCCCTGAAGGCGATACCGGAATATCCGAGCGCTGCCATTATCCTACCCCAGTTTGCGTCATTTCCGTATATGGCTGTTTTGACAAGGCTTGAGTTGGCGATCGAAAGGGCTGCCCTGGTTGCATCGGACGCATTCCGTGTGCCCTTCACATACACCTCGATGAGTTTTGTTGCGCCTTCTCCATCCTTGACAACGAGACGCGCAAGTTCATAGGTGAGTTCGTCAAGGGCCTTTTGGAAGGCATGAAGCGATTCTGATTTTACTGTTAAAGGTTTATTCCCGAGCATCCCGTTTGCCATTATGAGAACCGTGTCATTTGTTGACATATCGCCGTCTATAGTGATGAGGTTGAAGGATTTTCCGACGGAACTCTTCAGGGTTTTGTTCAATACCCCCTGTTCAACGGCAATGTCGGTGAGAATAAAACATAGCATGGTCGCCATATTCGGGGCTATCATTCCTGCGCCTTTGCATATTCCGGAAATTGTCCCTATGATATTCCCGATCTTTATCTTTTTTGTGACCATCTTGGGAAAGGTATCGGTCGTCATGATCGCCTTTGCGATGTCCTCAAGGAAAGATTTGCCGACATTCTCTGTTAATGTTGAAATGGCAGGGAGGACTCTCTCCATCGGCATTGCTGTTCCTATTACCCCTGTTGAACAGGGATAGATCAGGGAGGATTTTATTGCAAGCTGTTTTGAAATATGAGAGATGACATCCTTCGCATCCTTTATCCCCTGTGCTCCGGTGCAGGCATTTGCGTTGCCGCTGTTTACGACTATTGCGCGTCCCTTGCCGGATTTTATTTTTTTCATACAGATTTTCACCGGCGCAGCCTTTACGGTATTTGTAGTGAAGGCGCCTGCGATATTCGCCTCGACCTCTGAAAGGATCAGCGCAATGTCCTTTCGTCCTGGTTTCCTGATCGCTGCTTCAGCAGTCGAAAAGAGGAAGCCTTTCGGCGTTTTATCGGGCATAATATACGGTTATCGTTGATTTCGCTAAAACATGTTGGTTTAAATTAAAACCAACCATTGCGCCGGAAGTATTATCATCAAGCGGTAACTTTTCAATATCTAATGCATATATGGTAAATTGATAACGGTGAGGTTTATCACCCTGGGGCGGGCAGGCTCCACCATACCCTGGCTTGCCAAAATCAGTTTTACTTTGAATACTTCCTCTGGGAGCCAACCCGGCTGCCGGTTCTCCTGCATTTTTAGCCAGGCTGGTCACATTTGCCGGAATATTAAAAATTATCCAATGCCACCAGCCGCTGCCCGTAGGGGCGTCGGGGTCATAAACTGTGACGGCAAAACTTTTTGTATTTTTAGGCGCCGCTTCCCAGTATAAAGCCGGAGAAATATTTTTACCTGTACAACCAAACCCAGAAAAAACCTGTTCTGCATTAAGCTGTTTGCCTTGCTGAAGTTGAGGACTCTTAAGTATAAAATCTCCTGCAAAAACAGTATTTCCCAATAACAGGCCGAATAATAAAGCCGTGATTACCATGCTTCTTTTCATTTTCTCTTTCCTCCTTAATTTAATGTTAGACCTCATGGGAAGAGCGCAAGGGACTCAAGTCCTGTTGTTTCACCAAACCCCATCATGATATTCATGTTATGCACAGCCTGTCCTGAGGCGCCTTTGACAAGATTGTCTATGGCAGAGACGATAATCAGCGTATCGGTGCGCTGGACAACCTTTATCCCTATATGGCAGTAGTTAGTTCCCCTTACGTTCTTGATGTTCGGGAATATGCCTTCATCTAAAACGCAGACAAAGGGCTCATCCTTATACATCTTTTTGTATATACGCAGAACAGATGCGGTATCTGTTTTTTGGGATAGCTTTGCATACATAGTCGTTAGGATGCCCCTGTCAACAGGCAGCAGATGAGGGGTGAAGTTCACCATGATCTTCTTGCCGGCGGCAAGAGACAGCTCCTGTTCTATCTCCGGGGTATGCCTGTGCGTCCCGATCCCGTAGGCTTTAAAACCCTCATTTACCTCGCAAAATGAAACAGCAATATCAGCCTTTCTCCCTGCGCCGGTGGCCCCTGATTTGGAATCAATAATGAGAGATGATACATCAACAAGCTTGTTTTTAATTGCAGGCAGCAGGCCAAGTATGGCGCTGGTCGGATAACAACCGGGATTTGCGATGAGCTTTGCCTTTTTGATCTTACTCCGGTATATTTCCGGAAGTCCGAAAACAGCTTTCTTCAGAGTAGCAAGGCGCTTATGCGGCAATCCGTACCACTCCTGATATACTGTTGGGTCTGAAAGCCGGTAATCGGCTGAAAGGTCAATGACCCGCTTCTTATTTTCAACGAAAAAATTTACCGCCTCCTGAGAGGCCCCATGCGGAAGGGCAAGGAAAAAAAGATCCGCCTTGTCGAGGAGGTTGATCTTATTCAAAGGCTCATAAGTCAGAGTGCGGTATTTCTCGAGGTGTGGGAATAGGGCGCTGACGCTTTTGCCGGCTGATTTCTCAGAGGTTACAGCGGTTATCTTTACCTTTGGATGTCCTGAAAGGATTCGCAGGAGTTCAACCCCTGTGTACCCGCTACCGCCGCATATTGCTACCTTGAGTTTTTCATTATTCTTTGTTGTGCTCATAATCACCTTTTCAGCCAAAAGAAAAGGCCCGTTTTAAGAACGGGCCCTATATCTAATTTATATTCAGAGCTTCCGCTCCTCCAGGTTGTAAACTTATCTCTTTGAGAACTGGAAGCGTTTTCTTGCGCCTTTAAGGCCGTATTTCTTTCTTTCCACCTCTCTGGGGTCTCTTGTAAGAAAACCTTCTTTTTTGAGCTTGCTTCTCAGGTCAGCATCCATCTTTACAAAGGCCCTTGCAATGCCGAGCCTGACAGCTCCGGCCTGTCCGGTCAACCCGCCGCCGTCTACTTTTGCCGTTATATCGTGTTTGCCTGTTGCCCCGATGAGTTCGATCGGCTGCCTGATTATCATACGCAGGGTTTCTCTCGGGAAATAGATATCCACAGGCTTGCTGTTGACGATAAGCCTGCCTTTCCCTGCAGTGATATTTACTCTGGCAATGGACGATTTTCTTCTGCCTATAGCGTTATATTTAATTTCAGCCATTTAAACTCCTTATTGTAATATTTCAGGGGTCTGGGCCTGATGCGGATGTTCAGCCCCCCTGTACACTTTTAATTTTTTTATCATCATCCTGCCCAGCCTGTTTTTCGGGAGCATGCCCCACACAGCCTTTTCAATGATTTTCTCGGGTTTCTTTTCGAGAAGTTCCTTTGCTGTCTGGGCCTTAATGCCGCCGATATAGCCGGAATGGTGGTAATACACTTTATCGTTTACTTTATTGCCGGTGAGTTTGATCTTGTCGGCATTAATAACAATTATGAAATCACCTGTGTCCGCATTCGGGGTGAATACAGGTTTGTTCTTGCCTCTGAGATGCACAGCCACTTTTACAGCAAGTTTCCCAAGCACCGCGTCCCTGGCGTCGACTACATACCATTTGCGGTCAATATCACTTTTTTTAGTAAACCGGGTCTTCATTCTTCGCTTTTAACCTTCCTTTATTATAGTTGGAAATAAATAGGATATATAAACTCAAGGGTAATTGTCAATATTCCGGCGGTAATTTGTTACGCCAATTTAGAAATGTCCGCTTTTCATTTTACCTAATCAGCCCCTTTTAATGAATTGCTTCCTAATTTGTGTCATTCCACGACCCCCCTCCGTCATTCCA
>PGYF01000035.1:26624-32107 GCA_002839535.1 Nitrospira bacterium HGW-Nitrospira-1 | reverse complement strand
TGCAGATGCCAGATCCAGATACGTCGATAATCCACCCATCGCAGTCAGTCCCGATTTTCCCTCTTCGATTTCATATTCATACGCAAGTCCTCTTTGTGCTATAATATCTTCACCTCAGGAGTATCCGTATTCAAGCGCAAAGGCGCATTTCGGACTTGTGAGGAATGAATTGATCAGTGATGATCTGTTCCCTGAATCGCAACGGAAGGACTATATGTCTTTTGTGCGGGGAGAGATTGAAGAAGAGCAGCTCAAGGAGATCAGAACGAGTATCAAAACGGGTCGGCCATTTACCAGCAATAGCGGTCTGAAAGCGATTGAAGAGAAACTTTCAAGAAGGCTTTCTGCATTGCCAATAGGTAGGCCAAGGAAGAATGCTTTAGGATGAGAAAATGGGATGTGTCCCTGGTTTTGTTTGGTTTTCTGGTTTTGCAGTTTTGCAAAAGTAATCAGCAATGACTGACGTCTTCAAGAAAATCAGATGGTTGTTAGAATTCATTTTCGTTCTTTGCCTTGCTTTCCCTATCGCCGTTTTCCCAAATAAAATCTCCTTATTCATTGGGAAGCAGCTCGGCTCATTGCTTTATCTTTTTTGGAATAGCAGAAAGAAAATTGCTATTGAAAATATTAAAAAATCGATAGATTCAAAAAATCTATCCTCGTCGTTGTCCCCTGAAACTATTGCCAAGGAATGTTTTATAAACATTGGAAAATCTTTTGCTGAGATCATGAGAATATATTTTCGAGCGGACAGTAAAATTATTGACAGCCTTGAGATAAGAGGACTTGAGAATTTTAATAAAGCAAAATCAAACGGGAAAGGGATTATCATCCTTACCGGGCATTGTGGAAATTGGGAACTCATGGCTTTAGCATTCGGCGTTAGAGTACATGTTGTATCAGGCGTTGCAAGAGTTCAAAATAATCCCTATTTACACACACTGATATCAAAAATCAGGCTTAAATATGGAAATAATATCATCTATAAAAAGGGCGCTTTAAAACGTATTCTATCTGCGCTAAAAGGAAATGGCGTAGTCGGGATTCTTATGGATCAAGCTGTTTCAAAAGGGGAAGGTAAAGTTATTGATTTTTTGGGCAGGGGCGCATGGACAACCAAAATGCCCGCGCTTATTGCGCGTAAATCAGGCGCATCCATACTTCCCGTTTTCATTCACAGAGAGTTTGACAGCCACGTTATTATTATCAATCCAGAAGTTCAATTAAGCGATGAAAGTGATTCTGAAAAGGCAGTCATAGAAGATACGAAGAAATTTACAGCCTATATTGAAGACTGTATAAGACGCCATCCTTCAGAATGGTTATGGATTCATAAAAGATGGAAACGAGTAAATTAATACCCGCCAGGAAAAACGTAAATTACAGAAACCGTGTAACCAGGCACTGCTATGATAAGATGCCATGCCGAGACAAGCGAGACTTGATGCTGCCGGGGTGATGTAACGTAATTGGGGACGTTGATACCTAACGAGCAATTAGCTTGACAAAACACATTGCAGGAAAAGTAAGGGACGTTGCCAACTTAAACAACATTTTGTGTGCTAACGTCTAGTGGGCAGATGAATGGATAGCGCCAGAAGTAGGCGCTTTAAGCAAGCGAATAATACCTTGCATTGAGATTCCCTGTGGTCTTGCCGTGAGGTTAGCGAGCTAAAATAATGAAAAAAACATCAGTTCCCTGTCTTTGATACTTCTGCAAACTCGTTAAGCTTTTCCTCAAATTCTCCGGTTTTTGTATTGAGTTCATCCGTCAGTGCAGTCAGATTTTTGAAAAGGGTATCGATTTTTTCTTTTGCTTTGTGAATTGTCCCTGAGAGTTTTTTGATATTCTCCCACTCACCCTTTACCGATGCCTCCAGGAGTTTTTCAGTGTCCTCATCTATCTGCTTTTCCATGCCGGCAATGGTCTCTTCGATTTCATTAATCTGCCTCTGCAGAGGGCCGATAGCCCTGGTCCTCTCAGTCAGTATTTCCGCCCTGGCTTTGCGGACATTTTTTTTATTGAGTCCCGGGAAATTCGCTGAAGCCGGCGCAGGAGAATCTCCTTCTTCGTTTTTCCATCCGACCCTGTCGAGGAAGTCCTGATAGGTCCCTTCAAAGACCTTCACTTCGCCGGCATCGAATACAATCAGCTTTCGGGCAACCGCGTGCAGGGCCATTTCGCTGTGGGTGACGATCATGACAGCGCCCCTGAAGGCCTCGACAGCCTCGATCAGGGAATCAATAGATTCCATATCAAGGTGGTTGGTCGGTTCGTCCAGCATAAGCATATTTGAGGGACTGACCAGCAGCTTTCCGAGCAGTACCCTGCTTTTTTCTCCACCGGAAAGCACTGAGATCTTTTTCAGGGCATGATCACCCCCGAACATCATCGCGCCGCAGATCTTGCGCGCTGCTCCCCGGCTGTGATCCGGGTGGGCGTCCATGATCTCTGCTTCAACGGTTTTTGCCTGATTCAGACGGTTTATGTTTGTTTGGCCGAAATACGCAAGTTTTAGGTTTGGGTGGTGTCTGACTGTACCGGCCTGCGGAGATAACTCCTGTGACAGCAGATTTAAAAGTGTTGATTTGCCTTTCCCGTTTTTCCCTATGATGGCTATCCGGTCATTTTTTTCGATTGATAGGGAAAATTCTTTAATCAAGGGGGCGGTTTTAGAGTCAAAAGCAAAGGTGACGTCCTGCGCCTCAAGCAGCCGTTTGCCTGTAAAAGACGCAGAGTTGAATTCAAAATCCAGGGTTTTTATCTCCGAGAGCTTGTCAAGTTTTTCCTTTTTACCGAGGGCCTTTATCCGGGATTGAACGGCCTTTGCCTTATTCGCCTGGACCCTGAAACGATTTATGAACTCCTCTGCCTCTTTGCGCTTTTTTGCATTGTTTGTCCTTGTCTTTTCGTATATCTCTTCTTCCTGGAGGATCTGCTGATATAATTTCTCAGTGGGGCCTTCGATTTTTTTTAACTTCAGGCGGTGAATAGCCATCGTATGAGTGGTGACACTATCCATGAAGTTGCGGTCATGGGTGATAATGATCAGCTCGTTTTTCCAATTTCTAAGAAATTGTGTCAGCCATCGTATCGATACGATGTCAAGATAGTTTGTCGGCTCATCGAGGAGAAGGAGATTCGGCTTGGAGACCAGGACCTTTGCAAGATTCAGGCGCACCTGAAACCCTCCTGACAGCGTTTCAGGATTACGCTCAAGGTCGTCATCAGAAAAACCGAGGCCCGACAGGATCGCCTTTACTTTATAGGATTCATCCCTGTTGTCTTCAGTTTTTGGCAGGCTGAGGCATGCTTCCAGGAGAACAGTCTGTTCAGTAAATTTCAGATGCTGCGAGAGATGGCCGATATGGTAATTATTGGGAATCCTGACAGCCCCTGAGTCGGGATGTTCCTCACCGAGTATCATCCTGAAAAGCGTGGTTTTACCATGTCCGTTTCTTCCCACCAGACCAACCCGTTCGCCCGGGTTTATAGTGAAACTGACATTGTCGAAGAGCAGTTGCCGTCCGTATGATTTTTCTAAGTTATTGGCCTGTATCAAATTGAAAATTCGGTCTTCAACTCCGCTATTACTGTCTCCCCTGCCTTTACCATCTCATCCGCTTTTACTTTAATCGTAACATCCTTTGGCAGATAGATATCAACCCTGGAGCTGAATTTTATTATCCCGTATCTTTCTCCCCGCTTCAAAACATCGCCTTCATTTTTCCTGCATACAGCGCGCCGGGCAAGAAAGCCCGCAACCTGTCTGACCAGAATATCTCCATATTCAGTTTCGAACGCCATCTCGATGTTCTCATTTTTTATCGAGGCCTCGTCTTTGTAGGCAGCGAAAAAACTTCCCTTATTATGCCGGACTGATTTTACCCTGCCGGCACAGGGCGCACGGTTTACATGGACATTGAAAGGCGACATGAATATGCTTACCTGCTTCATATCAGCGCCTATGCGCCGTGTCTCACGCACATCCCTGATTACGATAACCTTGCCGTCAGCAGGCGCTACAAAGAGGTCCTTGCCTTCAGGTATCAGCCTCTCAGGGTCCCTGAAGAAATAGATCATGAAGGCGGTCAGTGCAAGCGGAATCAGTGTTCCGGCCGGTATAACTAAAAAAACAGGCGCTGTCAGAGCAAGGGATCCAATTATGAACGGATAACCCTCAGGGGCAAGTTTAAACATTTTTTCGTAATTGATCTTCCCCGCAGCGAGCTGCAGGGAATCTAATGTAAGGAATCATTTTTTTATATTCGCTCGCTTGACCCTGTAGCAAGCAAGCTACAGGGAATACGCTCGCTATCCATTTAAGCCCTGGATTTGTCAACAAGCTTTCCTTTTTTAAGCCACGGCATCATCGCCCTTAACTTTGCGCCCACCTCTTCTATCTGGTGTTTTTCGCCCTTCTTTGTCAGGGCATTAAATGACGGCTTGTTCGCCTTGCACTCGAGCATCCATTCTTTTGCGAAGACCCCGTCCTGAATCTCATCGAGGATCTTCTTCATTTCTTTCTTTGTTTCTGCTGTAATCACCCTTGGGCCCCTGGTCAGATCACCATACTGCGCCGTATTGCTTATGGAATATCTCATATTTGATATTCCGCCTTCATGGAGCAGATCAACAATGAGTTTGACCTCATGCATGCATTCAAAATAAGCCATCTCAGGGGCATAGCCGGACTCGACAAGTGTCTCGAACCCTGCCTGTATGAGGGCCGTCAATCCTCCGCACAGAACGACCTGCTCGCCGAAGAGGTCTGTCTCAGTCTCTTCTCTAAACGATGTTTCTATAATACCTGCCCTTCCTCCTCCGATAGCAGAGGCATAGGCAAGCGCAATATCCTTAGAGTCCTTTGACGGGTCCTGATGGATTGCAATAAGGCATGGCACGCCGCTACCCTTTGTGTATTCCGACCTCACAAGATGTCCAGGGCCTTTTGGCGCTGCCATGAATACATTGGCGTCAGCCGGCGGCACGATCTGTCCGAAGTGTATATTAAAGCCATGCGCAAACGCCAGATAAACGCCTTTTTTCATATTCGGCGCTATCTCGGCATTGTAAATGTCACCCTGATATTCGTCGGGCAACAAGATCATGATTATATCAGCAACCTTTGCAGCCTCGGAAGGGGTCATCACCTTAAACCCAGCATTCTTTGCCTTGTCCCAGCTTGCGCCCTTCCTGATACCTATCGTAACATCCATCCCGCTTTCCTTGAGGTTATTGGCATGCGCATGTCCCTGACTGCCGTATCCCATGATCACTATCTTTTTCTTTTTCAGCGCTGCCTGATTTGCATCTTTATCGTAATAAACTTTTATCATGACTTCCTCCTTGAAAAATTGAACATTTTTTTTTGGGGGTCTTTGCGTAATCGTGTGGGTCATTCTTGTCACAAATCATGTCATTCCACGACCCCCCTCCGTCATTCCACGACCCCCCTCCGTCATTCTCCGGCTTGACCGGG
>PGYF01000035.1:0-26570 GCA_002839535.1 Nitrospira bacterium HGW-Nitrospira-1 | reverse complement strand
CGTGGAATGACGAAATCCCGTGTAAACGTTCCATTTGAATCATCTTAAGAATAGCCTTTTTCTAATATTTTTACCCACTCACATCCACGAAGACCCTTTTTTTTAATATAAACAAAAAAGTATTATATTACAATCACTCTGTTTTTTGCTGGTTCATTTCGTAAAGATTTCATTTTGAAAAGATTTTCATGTGAGGCAGCGGCCATGGGGCATCCTGCGGGTTGCGGCATATTATTCAGGTCAGTGAGAGGCTCACCGGGCCCATTACTCACGATAAACACGTACGCGCAGGGACAATATTTATCTTTACTTGGATATCGGCCTTCTGTTAGCTTAAAACTATATGGTAAAAGGAGGTTACAGAAAATTGAACTATTTGAAAATCCTTACGGTAATATCTATGCTCTGCGTAATTGCCTGCGCTACGACTGCAACACAGGATGCCTTACAACAAGCAGGAGCTCATTATAAAATCGGGGTCGCTTATCTGAATGAGGCCAAAGCCCAGCAGGCTTTTGTGGAATTCCAGAAGGCATATGAACTGAATCCCAACGATAAGGAAGTTCTGAACGCCATCGGGGTCATCTACCTCTTATATTTTGATGAGACCGCAAAGGCCATCGAATTTTTTGAAAAAGCCGCAAAAGTCGATCCGAACTATTCTGACGTTTTTAATAATCTTGGGGTTGCATATGAAAAACTTGGACGTTTTGATACGGCAATCTCTTTGTATAAAAAAGCCGTATCCAATCCCTTATATTCCACTCCTGATAAGGCCTATATAGGTATGGGCAATTCGTATTACCGGCTCGGAAAATACGAAGATGCGGTCAGTTCCTATAAGGAAGCTGTCAAAAGGTCCCCCAATTTGAGCCTGTCCTATATGAGGATGGCTCTCTGTTATAACTCTATGGGCAGATATGGAGATGCATCAACAGCCATGACCCATGCGATAAATTTGGACCATGTTTATAAGGGGGACAGGGAAAAAGCGCTCGATGATTTTACCATCCGTATGCTCAAAACATCAGGATATGAAGAAAAGGATATCCGCGACTATATTGAAATCCTTAAGTATTGATTTAATCAAAAAATCTGCTTCCGTTTACTTTTTATTTTATTATCCGGTAAAATAATAAGTTCGGGGCGTAGCGCAGCCTGGCTAGCGCACCTGCCTTGGGAGCAGGGGGTCGGAGGTTCAAATCCTCTCGCCCCGACCAATAAACAATTTCTGCCGCTATCTCAAAAAAACCGTTTGAATCCTCATTCGATTGTTTGACCTCTACTCAGAAATCCTTTAAAATCAATCATGCGAGAGTGGCGGAACTGGCAGACGCGCTGGACTTAGGATCCAGTGGAGTAATCCGTAGGGGTTCAACTCCCCTCTCTCGCACCACCTGACAATCTCCTGTCTGATAAAATGATACTGAACCCGAAAAATGCGGGCATAATTCAACTGCAATTTTCGGGTGAAGGACTATCCCTCCTCCTCTTTTAACCGCTCAAGATATTCCTCCCATTCGACAGGAAGCAAATGTTTTTTCCTGTTATTGCAGACCTTGCATGCAGGAACCATATTCCCTTTTGTTGATTTCCCTCCCCGTATCAAGGGAACTATATGGTCCATGCCAAGCTCTTTTGGATGAAACTCTTTCCCGCAATAGTAACACCTGCCTTTCGAAAGCCGTCTTTTCCACCATTGGGAGCGTCTGATTTCCCGGGACCTGGCGCGCTCCTTTTTCAGTTCTTCTTCGGTAACATATGAGATGAAATGATCTTCCATGACTTATTGCATATCTCCCCAGCTTACACTCTGGTTACGGCCGCTATGTTTTGCATGGTAGAGCGCCTGATCGGTCTTTTCTATGAGTTCTTCCTTGTATTTAGCGTCAACCGGCGCCGTAGCGATTCCAAGGCTTATGGTGACTTTCAATGATTTACCATCTAAGGGAAACGTCTTGTCCATAACAGCCTTTCTCAATCTTTCCGCAATGATTTTACTGCTTTCAGTGTCAGCCCCGGGCAATATGACCGCAAACTCTTCACCCCCATATCGTGCAGGCACATCTATGTCCCTGATCTCTTCCCTGATAATTTCTGAGACCCCTTTCAACACAAGGTCGCCCACAGGATGCCCGCAGGCGTCATTGACTTTCTTGAAATAATCGATATCAACCAGAATAAGGGAAACCGGAGAAGGGTATCTGTTGAGGCGCTTGAATTCCTCCGAAAGCATCTCCTGGAACCGCCTGTGGTTATAAAGGCCGGTGAGACCATCGGTTGTTGCCAGTTTTTCTATCTTTGCATACAATTTTGCGTTTGCTATTGTTATAGAGGCCTGATTACATAATACTTCCAACAACCTGATCTGGAACATATCGATAAAATTCCGTTTTTCCGAAAGCATGACGAAGACGCCAAGGATCTCATTCCTGGGAACCGGCGATATTTTCCGCTACGCTGCATAAGCTCTGCGCAATAACATTAATATCCAGCGATGCCGCGAGATTTGCGCTTCCATCTTTCAGAATCTTCAGGACGGAGACGTCCCGCTTTATGAGCATATATATCCGCTCTCTTTCGAGTATCCTTACGAGCTGTTTTGCAAACATCTGCACCGTGTCCTTATCTGTCTCGCTGAATGCCTGATATCTTGAACTGTCGACTGTAAGCAGGCCTATGGATACGGGACCGTCCATAATCGGGAAAACAATCAGTGAAGATATCTTCGTATTTTTTGTATATCCTGCTTCAGCCGCCTTTTCGTCCAGATCACCGGAGAAGAATGGTTTTTTGTCTCTGATACTTGCAGAAACCATACCCTTGCCGGTAATTTCAATATCGCTGTTGTCTTCGGTTGAGCACCGGAGCGTATAGCTGTTATCATAAGAGACAAAGAGATTGGCGGAATCAGCCAGAACCGCCTGCCGTATCGTCAGGAGGAGCTCTTTTATTTCCTCGTCCGTCCGCAGCATTGCCGCAAAGCAATGGGAAATTACCTCATTGCTGTCCAGCGACCCCATCTCTGATTCAGGCGAAATTTCCCTGGCGCTGCTCTTTATTTTTTCAAGCTCTGAAACAGCTTTTTGTTTTTCATTTCGAAGCCTCCGGTAAATAAGAGAAGACGTCGCTGCTGTCAGAATGAGAAAAAATGAGAATGCTATTTCTCCCACAAAAGTTTCTTTCACAAGAAAAGTTCTCAGTTCGAGCAAAGGAATAAGGAATGAAAAAGGGATAATAATTTTGAGACTGTAGAAGGCCGAGACAAAAATAATAAAGGGGAAATAAGCCGGCTTCAGCCAGGTGAAATTCACTGCGGCGCTAAATCCTGCATAGAGCAGGGCGAGGGAAAAGAGAAATTCAATCGAAAATTCACGCCGCTTTGCCAGAAAATGCAGCGCCGAAGTTATAATAATGGTTACCGCGCTGACTGAAAACCAAAGGCCGGGCTTTGTTACCGGAAAATTCAGGAGAAGGCCGAGCCAGGTTGAAACAGGAAAAAAGAGCGAAATACTCCTTTTTAACCGGAAGCTCTTCCCTTTTTGATCTCCTCTTCCCTGTAGTACTTGCCGTAGAGGACTTCCCATTCAGGACTTCCTTCTATTAATTTTTTTGAAAAAGATTGGAGTTTTCTCCTGACCATCCCGTCTATTTCTTCACCGACTTTAAGCTCCGAGATTATGGTGCGTTTGATCTCACGCCTAATTGCGCCTTCATTTTCGTCATCCATTTCTATCAGGTCCTGCCTCCAGAGACCCTCAAAAAGCATATGGCTGAGGTGCGAAATCTTATCGTCCGAAAGCATCATAGCACTAAATTTCTTTCCTTTATCAGTTTTTTCTTAGTCAATTCGAATAAGGCCCTGTAGTCCATCCTGCTGCGCTCGATTTCGGATTCATGTTTCTTTAGAAGCGTTCTCACCTCATCGTTCAGTCTGTCCTCAACCATAAGATCTTCTATCATAAGGCCCTCTGCCATATCCAACAGTTTATTCAGAGGGATTTTTGGGCTTACCAATTCCCTGGCTATAAGGTTGTCTATAATCTTTTTAGCGATTATATGGACCCACGATTTGGGAATTCTCATCTTACCTCTCTACAAAAGAGAGTAAAGCTATGTTCCTTGCCCTCATAATCGCCACACTCACATCCCTCTGGTGCTTGGCGCAGACGCCGGTCATCCTCCGTGGAAGTATCTTCCCTCTCTCCGTCAGATAATTTCTGAGAAGTCTGGTATCTTTATAATCAATAAATTCCGTTTTTTCAGAGCAGAATCTGCAAAATTTTCTTCTCTGGAATCTTTTCTGTTGGTATGCCATTGTTTCTCCTTCCTTTTTTTATTGATGATTTACTTTTATTGAAGACTCCCTCCGGCAAGACCGCAGGGCGTCAAAAGTCAAAACAAATTCATTAAAATGGTTCGAGATCTGTTTTCTCAGCAGGAGGCGTGAAGTCTCCTTCTCCGCTGGGGCTGCTTTCATCTTCAGCCGCTCTTTTTGAACCTGGCAGAAAGTTGACTGACTGCGCCACCACCTCGATTTTGCTCCTCTGCTGGCCGTCAGACTCCCAGCGCCTTTGCTGAAGCCTGCCGTCCACAATTACTGCGGTCCCTTTATTCAGGTACTTGCCGCTAAACTCTGCCAGTTTGCCGAAGACCACGATATCTATAAAGGTAGTTTCCTCTTTCATTTCATCAGACTGTTTGTACCGGTAGTTCAAGGCCAGGCTGAATGAAGCCACAGGTGTTCCCTTCGGTGTATACCGCAATTCAGGGTCTTTTGTAAGCCTTCCTATAAGTATTACTTTACTGTACATTTAAGCCTCCATTGGAGCCGGTTCAGCTTCACCTGTCTGAGGTGGAGCCGGTTCAGTTTCACTTGTCTGAGGTGGAGCCGCTTCAGCTTCACTTGTCTGAGGTTTTTCCAAATGCTTGACCTGTTTGGGATCCAGCTTTATCACCATGTATTTGATAACAGAATCAAGCACCTTGTAAAAGTCTTCAAGCTTTTTGACAGTCGGAGGCGGGGCTTTGAAAATCAGCATGGCGTAAAAACCCTTATTCTGCTTTTGTATTTCGTATGAGAGCTTCCTCCTGCCCCACATCTCAGCCGCAATAACTTCTCCGCCCGCATTGATGATAATATCCGTGATTTTGGAGACAGAGCTATTGATTTCCTCATCAGGGAGTGATGCATTCAGAATTACAACATTTTCGTAGATGTTCATTTCAAACACCTCCTTACGGATTTTTCCCCGCTGCAAGCGGGACTAAAGCCCTTCCCAAGGGAAAGGGCAAGGAGTTTTATTTTATACCATATACCGGAAGTCTTCGTCAACACGCACACCCCAAAAATGCGAATATAATTCAAATGCATTTTTTGGGTTTAGGTTATAATTATGCATGCCCTCAAAAATCTGCAACAAAATACTCGCAGGGAAACGGCTCACCGAAGCTGACGCATTAACGCTCTTTAAAAGCGATGATATCTTTCTGCTTGCCTCGCTTGCATCGCATGCAGCAGAAACAAAGAACGGCAGGAAGGCATACTTTGTCAGAAACCGTCATATCAATCCAACTAACATCTGTGTCAACCGCTGCAGGTTCTGCGCCTTCAGCAGGTCAAAGGGACAGGAGGGCGCATACGAACTGACCATTGAGGAGATTATAAAAAAATTACGCATCACGCATCACACATCACGCATTACGGAAGTTCATATTGTCGGCGGCCTCCATCCTGAATGGCCTTTCGCACATTACCTCGATATGGTCTCGTCCATAAAAAAGAACTTTCCGAAACTGCATATAAAGGCCTTCACTGCTGTCGAGATCGACTACTTCTCGAAGATCAGCGGCCTCAGCCTCGAAGAAACGCTCAAGGCATTGAAACGCTGCGGTCTCGGATCAATGCCCGGCGGAGGCGCGGAGATATTCGCACCTGCAATCAGGAACAAGCTCTGCCCTGAAAAGATATCCGGTGACCGGTGGCTTGAGGTGATGGCTGTGGCCCACGAAGCCGGACTCAGGACGAATGCAACCATGCTTTACGGTCATATAGAGTCTTACGAAGACAGGATAGACCATATGATGAAACTCAGAAAGCTCCAGGACAAGACAGGAGGGTTCCAGGCCTTTATCCCCCTTGCCTATCATCCGAAAAATACGGAACTGGGGGTTAGGGGTTTGGGTTCAGGGATTTGCAATAAAAAAAATACTAATCCCCAATCTCCAACCCCTAATCCCTCCGGTTATACCTCAGGGCTCGATGACCTCAAGACAATTGCGATCAGCCGCCTGTATCTCGATAATTTTCAGCATATCAAGGCCTACTGGGTAATGCTCGGAGAGAAGATCTCACAGCTTGCGCTGAAGTTCGGGGCAGATGACATAGACGGCACGATCATAGAGGAAAAGATCACCCACTCAGCAGGCGCCCTGACCGAAGAACAACTGACAGCCGAGTATCTGAGTGAACTGATACGAAAGGCAGGCAGGATACCGGTTGAAAGGGATTCCTTCTACAGGAAGGTAAGAAGATCAGAATGAAAGAGATAAAACAGAAAAAAAACACTGCTAAAAAAAGAGTGCGGATATGCAGCCAGACGCCGGACCGCATAACAAAAAAAGAGGCACTGACAATACTCAAAAGCGCTGATATCCTCGACCTCGGCCTGAGAGCCGACAACATAAGAAAACAGCTCCACCCCGAAGGTATTGTCTCGTTTGTTGTTGACCGGAACATCAACTATACGAACGTCTGCATCAACAAATGCACCTTCTGTGCATTCTGGAGGGATGAAGCCGACCCTGACGCCTATGTCCTCGACAGGGATACTCTCTTTGAAAAGATAGAGGAGACGCTCGACCTCGGCGGCACGCAGATCCTGATCCAGGGCGGACTCCACCCGCACCTCGATATTGACTGGTATGTTGGCCTCCTACAATCGATCAAAGAGAGGTTCAAGATAAACATCCATGGTTTCTCTCCGCCTGAGATATGCTATATTGCGGATTCAACAGGCCTGACGATCCGTGAAACATTGCAGATACTGAGAGAGGCCGGCCTTGATTCAGTGCCCGGAGGAGGCGCGGAGATCCTTTCCGACAGGGTAAGGGAGATACTGAGCCCGAGGAAGATACAATCCTCACGCTGGATAGATGTGATGGAGACTGCCCACAGGCTCGGCATGAGGACGACTGCCACGATGATGTTCGGAAGCATCGAGCAGCCTGAAGACATCATCACGCATCTGGATGCGATCAGAGAGCTGCAGGACAGGACAGGAGGCTTTACAGCATTTATCCCCTGGTCTTTTCAGGCAGGGAATACAGAGCTGGCAACAAAGAGCAAAGCGCAGAGGGCAAAGGGGGAAAACGTTCAAAGTTCAAAGTTCAAAGTTCAAAGTTCCGCCACAGCTGTGGAGTATCTGAAGGTGCTGGCATTATCCAGAATATATCTCGACAATATCAATAATATACAGGCCTCATGGGTCACACAGGGGCTTAAGCTTGCCCAGGTGGCCCTTAGGTTCGGTGCGAATGATTTCGGCTCAACGATGATCGAGGAGAATGTTGTGGCATCGACAGGGGTCAGCTTTAAGACCTCAAAGCGCGAGATCATTAATGCAATCAGGGCAGCAGGTTTTATTCCGGCGCAGAGAGACACCTGTTATAACATTTTAAAAAAATACGAGGAGGGTATATGACAGACCTGGAAAACATATATGATGTTTTGATTATAGGCGGAGGCCCGGCAGGTCTGTCCGCAGCGCAATATGCTTCAAGGGCGCAGCTAAAGACAATCGTGCTTGATAAATCCTCAACCGCAGGGGCGCTGGCCTACACAAGCCATATAGAGAATTACCCCGGCGTCCCTGGTCCCATATCAGGGAAAGAGCTCCTTGATATATTCAGGAAGCAGGCCCTGGACTTTGGCGCCGAGTATGTTATTGCGCAGGTCGTCGGCGTGAAGATTGACTCGGAGATCAAGGAAGTCTATACAATGGAAACCTCCTACAAAGGGAGAAGCATTATTATCGCGACCGGCGCAATGGGCAAAAAACCGACTATAAAAGGTGAGGCCGAATTCCTCGGCAGGGGCGTCAGCTATTGCGCTGTCTGCGACGCTGCATTCTACAAAGGCAGGGCTGTCTGCGTCATCGGCAATTCTGAGGAGGCGGTAAAGGAGGCAGGCTATCTGACTAAGTTCGCTGAAACAGTCTATCTGATATCCCCTACCAAAGAGCTTAAGGTTGAGCGCCACCCAGCCCAGGAGGCCCCAAACCTCAAGGTCTTGACAGGGACTGTTGTAACAGCTATTGAGGGCAGCGCGGCTGTCGAGAAAATAAAGATTATGGATCAGGAAAAGAAGGCGTCTGAACTCTCCCTCTCCGGGGTCTTTGTCTATATGCATGGCAGCAAACCAATCGTGGATTTTCTCTTCGGCGCAATGTCCCTTACTGAAGAAGGGTGCATCGAGTCTAACCGAATAATGGAGACGCCGACGCCGGGGGTTTTCGCAGCAGGAGACGTCGCCTGCACCGAGGTGAGACAAGTTGTGACCGCTGTTGCAAGCGGCGCTGTTGCCGCGCTTTCAGCGGAAAAATACCTGCGCCGGCGGAGCAGGCACAAATACGACTGGGGAAAGTAAGCCCATAGCTTCTGAGCAATTTGACAGTATCCAGGATTTTATGCTTAAATACCTTTGCTTTTAAGAATAGCCCGGCGAGGTTAGAAAGGCAAAGGAGTCAGCGTGAGCTGCATTCAAAACANCATGTCTAAGGAACTGCTCGACAAAACTGACATTGATCGCGCTATTACTCGGATGGCGCACGAGATAATCGAAAAGAACAAGGGGACTGCCTCCCTTTGTTTTGTCGGCATTCAGCGCGGGGGTGTGCATATAGCCAGAAGGCTGAGCAACATGCTTGAGACGATCGAAGGCAAAAGAATCCCTGTAGGCGCCCTGGATATAGCGCTTTACCGGGACGACATCAATGTGAGAAAAGAGCAGCCCATGGTGAGAAGGACCGAGATAAATTACGACATTGACAATAAGAAAGTGGTGCTGGTGGATGACGTCCTTTTTACCGGAAGGTCGATCAGGGCGGCCATGGACGCGATCATGGATATGGGAAGGCCCTCCGCAATACAGCTTGCGGTGCTCGTGGACAGAGGTCACAGGGAGCTTCCGATAAAGGCTGATTTCGTGGGGAAGAACATACCGACCTCGATAAATGAAACCGTAACAGTACTGCTCGAAGAAGAGGGTGGAGAAGACAGGGTGGCGCTCGAATGAGCCTGCGCTCCAAAGACCTCCTCGGCATAAAGGAGCTTGCGGCTGAGGACATCGAACTTATCCTCAAAACTGCCTCAGGTTTCAAGGATGTTCTCGGAAGGGATATAAAAAAGGTCCCGGCACTGCGCGGCAGGACAGCAGTGAATCTTTTTTATGAGCCTTCCACCCGAACCAGAACGTCTTTTGAACTTGCGGCAAAGAGGCTGAGCGCCGACGTGATAAATATTTCCATCTCAACAAGCAGCGTGGTAAAAGGAGAGACGCTCAGGGATACTGCCGGAACAGTTCAGGCCCTGGGCGCGGATTTTATCATCCTGCGGCATCCCTGTTCCGGCGCAGCGCACTTCCTTGCAAAAAACATGGACGCCTCGGTGGTGAACGCAGGCGACGGCACAAACGAACACCCGACTCAGGCCCTTCTCGACTTGTTTACGATACAGGAGAAAAAGGGCGTCATTAAAGGATTGGAAGTCGCAATCGTTGGAGATATACTGCACAGCAGGGTGGCAAAGTCAAATATCTACGCGCTAAAAAAACTTGGGGCCAAAGTAAGGCTTATCGGCCCGCCGACGCTGGCGCCTTCTTATATGAAGGAACTCGGGGTCGGCATATTCTCTGACATGAAATCCGGACTAAAAGGCGCAGACGTCATCATGATGCTGAGGATACAGACGGAAAGACAGGGGAAAGGCTTTTTTCCATCAACAGTCGAATATTTCAGGAACTGGGGTCTGACCGCGGAACGTCTTTTGGAAGCTGAACATGATGTGATCGTCATGCATCCCGGCCCAATGAACAGAGGGGTGGAGATTTCATCGGAGGTAGCTGATGGCCCAAGATCAGTCATCATGGAACAGGTAACAAACGGGCTGGCTGTTAGAATGGCGGTACTGTATCTCCTTTCAGGGGTAAGGGCGTGAATATTCTGATAAAGAACGGGCGTCTGGTTGACCCATCGCAGAAGATTGATGGCGTCTATGACATTCTGGTTGCAAAGGGAAAGATACAGGAACTGATAAGTCACGGGATAAAAGTAAAAGTCCAAAAACCCTTAAAAAATACTGTCGGACGCAGGACAGAGAATAGGGAACTGATAACTATTGATGCAGAAGGCCTGCTGATACTTCCAGGGCTTGTGGATATGCATGCGCACCTGAGGGAGCCGGGGTTTGAATACAAAGAGACCATACAGACAGGGACAGAGGCTGCAATAGCAGGAGGCATTACCTCTGTCTGCTGCATGCCCAATACCAGTCCGGTAAACGATAATGCAACCGTAACTAATTTCATCATAAAAAAAGCAATAGAGAAAGGATTCTGCGATGTATTTCCGATCGGCGCTATCACAAAAGGCCAAAAAGGCGAGGAGCTCGCTGAATTCGGCATGATGTACGAGGCAGGGTGTGTGGCCTTTTCAGATGACGGCAGGCCTGTCATGGACAGCCTCATAATGCGCAGGGCCCTCGAATACTCGAAGATATTCAATGTGCCGATAATATCCCATGCAGAGGACATCTCCCTTGCCGCAGGAGGGGTGATGAACGAGGGGCTTCTTTCAATAAAGCTCGGACTCAAGGGCGTCCCTGCACAGGCAGAAGAGATCATGATAGCGCGGGACATTGCCCTTGCAGAGCTGACGCGCAGCAGGCTGCATATCGCTCATGTTTCGACAAAAGGATCGGTTGAACTTATACGGCTGGCCAAAAAAAGAGGGATTGCCGATATTACTGCCGAGACCTGTCCGCATTATTTCAGCATCACCGAAGATGCAGTCGAAGGATATAACACGAACGCAAAAGTAAACCCGCCGCTGAGAAAAAAAGAGGACGTGGATGCGATAAGAAAAGGCCTCAAAGACAACACCATAGATGTTATTGCCACAGACCACGCCCCGCATCACCGCGATGAAAAACTCGGGGAATTCAACCTTGCGCCTTCAGGCATTTCAGGATTCGAGACATCAATAGGGTTAAGCATGAAGCTCGTTGACGAAGGGGCGCTCACCCTGAATCAATTAATAGAGAAGATGGCGCTGAATCCCTCAAATCTCGCAGGTCTCAGAAAGGGTACAGCAAAACAGGGGGCAGACGCCGACCTGGTTATTTTGGATACTCATACTGAATATACAGTTGATGCAGCGAACTTCAGGTCAATGGGAAAGAACACTCCGTTTGAGGGATGGAAATTGAAGGGCTCGGCGGTGATTACGATATGTAAGGGAAAGATATATGATATTTCTTAAGTTTGTTATATAATACATACAATAAGACAAAATTTGGAGGTATTATGAAGACGACATTAAACATACCCGATGACCTTATAAAAGAAGCAATGGATACGGCGAAAAGCAGGACAAAAACTGACGCAGTGATAGCAGGGCTTAAAGAATTAGTAAGAAAGAAGAAGATTGAGAAGGTTTTGTCCATGGTAGGCAAATTAGAGTTTTCGGACAAGTGGTATAAGACGCGGCATGAAAGGTAAGATTTTAATTGACACGTCTGTCTGGATAGATTTTTTTAGAGGAAAGGACTCTAAATTAATAGAACAGGTCGGAGGATTACTTAAAGCAGGGAAGGCAGTCTATACAGGAATAATTGCTCTTGAACTAATCAATGGAGCTAAAGGAAATAAAGAGTTGCAGGTATTGCATGATGCTTTTGACACAATGGAGAAGATAAACGAAAAGGAAACAACTTGCATTAGCGCAGGGAGAATGGGATATGAAATAGCCAGAAAAGGACACACTTTAGGCGTTGTAGACCTTCTGATAGCGCGGATTGCCATAGAGAACGACATTAGCCTGATGACTTTTGATGAGCATTTTAAGACTATAGCCAAGCACAGTGAATTGCGATTGATTTCAGGGATGATTTTTTAATGAATAAGCAATCCATACCCTATCCTGGATTGGGAGCCTGCCCCGCACCCCCTGATCAAGTCAGAGGGCATGCTTGATGCGGGGGTCAAGCCGGACAATGACAACAATTCTTTTCCAAAGAGGGGAAATAGAGCAAAATGACCTACACTCTTACGCGAAGACCCATAAAAAATTAATGACAGGGATGTGGAGGATAAATGAGTAAGACGTTGCTTGTGTTATCCGACGGCGTGGTCTTTGAAGGCGAGAGCTTTGGGGCTGAAGGCGAGACAATCGGAGAGGTGGTCTTTAACACCTCCATGACCGGATATCAGGAGATACTCACCGACGCCTCCTACAAAGGTCAGATCGTCGCCATGACCTATACGCAGATCGGCAATTACGGAGTTACAGAAGAGGACGTCGAGTCTGCTGGAGGCATAAAGGCAGAGGGCTTTATCGTAAAAGAGGCCTGCGATTTCCCGAGCAACTGGCGCGCAGAAAAGTCAGGAGTCAGGAGTCAGGAGTCAGGAGTTGTAAAATCAATAGGAAATTATCTAAAAGAATACAGGATTGTCGGCATCCAGGGCATTGATACCCGGGCGCTTACAAAACATCTGAGAAACTACGGTGCGCAGACAGGGATCATCTCGACCGTTGATACAGACCCGCACAATCTCCTTAAAAAAGTGAGGGCTTATCCGGACATTTCGACCTTCAACCTCGTGAAAGCTGTTACAACAGATAAGGTCTATCACTGGACAGAGGGTTGCTGGAAGTGGCAATCTAAAGGGATTGGAGGTTCGGGGTTAGGGATTAGTAACAGAGAAAAAACTAACTCCCAATCCCTAACACCTAATCCCTGCCATGTGGTTGTCTATGACTTCGGCGTCAAGTTCAACATACTGCGCAACCTTGTGGATGCAGGGTTCCATGTCACTGTTGTCCCTGCGCAGACTGAAGCAGAGGCTGTTCTTGAAATGAATCCTGACGGGATACTTTTAAGCAATGGCCCAGGTGATCCGCAAACAGTAACATATGCCATTGAAAATACAAGAAAGCTGATAGGCAAAAAGCCGATATTCGGCATCTGCCTCGGCCATCAAATATTGGGTCTTGCAATGGGCGGAAGGACATACAAGCTGAAGTTCGGCCACCACGGCGGAAATCACCCAGTCAAGGACTTAGCGACCAATAAGGTCGAGATAACATCGCAAAACCATAATTACTGTGTAGATATAAAAAGCCTTCAGGGCAAAGTCAAACTTACGCATAGAAATCTCTTCGACGGCTCCGAGGAAGGCATGCAGCATGTGGAGCTGCCGGTCTTTTCAGTGCAGCATCACCCCGAGGCATGGCCAGGGCCAAATGACTCCACACATATTTTCAGCAGGTTCAGACAACTTATACAGAACGGCTGACTGTGACTATCGCAGCAAACAGAAACTACGCCATAAGAAAAGAGGGGGACAAACTCATTTTCACGACTCCGGCTTACAGAGATGAACCCGACAGTGTTCTCCACAGCGGTATTTACAACAGGGAGTTTTCTTCAGCGCTTGCGGCGGCAACTGTGGCCGGAACCATATTTGTGATCATTGCCATGAATACAGGCAATCTAATAGCCGGCGCTATGGTTTCCCTGCCTGTCTTTGCTGCCGGCGTTCCGTTGTTCAGAAAATTTGTATTCAAAGAGAGCCTCATGGAGGTGATCTTCAATAGGGCGCGTGGAGAGGCAAAGATATTCACGACCTGGATAACAAAAAGATTAAAAGAAACAATCTCCCTCGGCAGCATAAAGGATATCAGCATAGAAACAAAAAAACAGGAAATACAAAATCCTGATGCAGTGGAATTTGTTAAAAAAATATCCCTTCAGCATGGTACGGTCATCCCCGGCCTTGGCAAGGGGAAAATACTCTTTCTGCTGAAGCTTCATCTGAACGACGGCTCTGAAAGGACCATCTATTCGGACGCCGCAATCGAGGATGTTATTTCCGCACATGCAGAGATAAAGGAATTCCTTAAAATTTAATATATTTTTGAGAGGTTACATTGCCTAAAAGGACGGATATTAAGAAGATACTCTTAATCGGCTCAGGCCCGATCATCATTGGACAGGCCTGCGAGTTTGATTACTCTGGAACACAGTCTTGCAAGGCCTTGAGAGACGATGGGTATAAGGTCATTCTGGTGAATTCAAATCCCGCAACAATAATGACAGACCCGGAAATCGCCGACGTCACCTATATCGAGCCGCTTACTGTTGAGATACTTGAACTGATCATTGAAAAAGAGCGGCCTGATGCGATCCTGCCGACAATGGGCGGACAGACAGCGCTGAACCTTGCAGTCAAGCTCGCTGAAAAAGGTATTCTCGAAAAGTACAATGTTGAGCTTATCGGCGCCAAACTCCATGCAATCAAAAAGGCAGAGGACAGGGAACTGTTTAAACAGGCGATGTCGAAGATCGGCCTTGACGTCCCCAAAAGCTCAGCAGTAACCAGCATGAAGGAAGGGATGGAAGCGATCGAGCATTTAGGGTTCCCCGCGATACTCAGGCCTGCATTCACCCTTGGCGGGACAGGGGGAGGCATTGCCTATAACATTGAAGAATATACGGAACTCCTGGATAAAGGTTTGAAACTCAGTCCTGTAAGCCAGGTACTTGTCGAGGAGTCTGCGCTGGGCTGGAAGGAATACGAACTCGAAGTAATGCGGGACACAAAAGACAATGTTGTCATCATCTGCTCCATAGAGAATTTTGATCCCATGGGGATCCATACAGGGGATTCGATAACCGTTGCGCCTGCCCAGACCCTGACTGACAAGGAATATCAGAGGATGAGGGACGCCTCTATAGCGATCATCCGCGAAATCGGCGTAGATACCGGCGGCTCGAACATACAGTTTGCCGTCAATCCTGAAAACGGCCGCATGATCGTAATAGAAATGAACCCGAGGGTCTCAAGGAGTTCTGCGCTTGCCTCAAAGGCGACCGGCTTTCCAATAGCAAAGATAGCCGCAAAGCTTGCAGTAGGGCTCACCCTCGATGAAATCAAGAATGACATTACCCGTGAAACGCCCGCGTCATTCGAGCCGACCATAGACTATGTGGTGACCAAGTTTCCGAGATTTGCCTTCGAGAAATTCCCCGAAGCAGACCCTGTGCTGACCACCCAGATGAAGTCTGTCGGAGAGGTTATGTCCATAGGCAGGACGTTCAAGGAATCCCTGCAAAAGGCCCTCAGGAGCTTAGAGACCGATAGCTATGGGCTTGAGGAAGTTGACGGCGACACGGAGAAAATAAAGACAAAGCTGAAGATTCCAGGCGCTGAACGGATATGGTATGTTGCCCAGGCGATGCGCACAGGGCTGGAGATCAAAACAATACATGAGCATACGCGGATAGACCCCTGGTTCCTCAATAATATAAAGCAGATCATTGAGTTTGAAGAGCAACTCAAAGTTCAAAGTTCAAAGTTCAAGGTTCAAAGTTCTCCAAGAGACATAGAACATAGAACATTGAACATAGAACAGGCTGCCCTGCTGCGCAAAGCCAAGGAATACGGCTTCTCAGACAGGAGACTGGCGCAGTTGTCCGGCCTCGCTGAAATGGATATAAGGGGATTGCGGAAAAAACATAACATAGTCCCCGTATATAAAATCGTTGACACCTGCGCAGCGGAGTTTGCAGCCTTCACCCCGTATCTTTATTCGACCTATGAAAGACCCTTCTATAAAATAGTTGGGGATTCGGGGTTAGGGCTTGGCAAAGGAAATAAAGATAATAACCCCCAACCCCTGACCCCTAACCCCCAATATGATTGCGAGGCAAATCCAACAGACAGGCAGAAGGTGATCATCCTCGGCTCAGGGCCCAACAGGATAGGACAGGGCGTTGAATTCGATTACTGCTGTGTCCATGCGGTCTTTGCCCTGAGGGAACTCGGATATGAAACCATCATGATAAACTGCAACCCCGAGACAGTCAGCACAGACTACGACACATCCGACAGACTCTATTTTGAACCGCTCACTATAGAAGACACGCTGAATATCATTGAGAAAGAAAAACCTGTCGGCGTGATCGTGCAGGTGGGGGGACAGACGCCACTGAAACTGGCAGTACCCCTTGAAAGGGAAGGCGTCAGGATACTCGGCACTTCTCCTGATTCCATAGACCGCGCTGAAGACAGGAAGCGGTTCAAGGAACTCCTCCATAAGCTGGGGCTGAGACAGCCGGAAAGCGATACTGCCATGTCTGTTGATGAAGCTGTCCGGGCAGCGCAAAAAATCGGCTATCCGGTAATGGTGCGGCCTTCCTATGTCCTCGGCGGCAGGGCGATGGAGATCGTCTATGATGAGGACTCGATCCGCAATTATATGGAGCGAACGGTAAAGGGCGCTCCAAAACACCCCATCCTTGTTGATAAATATCTCGATGACGCGATAGAGGTTGATGTTGACGCCCTCTCAGACGGCCATGACGTAATAGTCGGCGGGGTTATGGAACATATAGAAGAGGCGGGTATCCATTCCGGTGATTCAGCCTGTTCACTGCCGCCCTATTCACTAAACAATGACGTCATTGCGGAAATCAAGCGCCAGACAAAGGCGCTTGCCCTGGAACTGCGTGTTATCGGTCTTATGAACATACAATTCGCAGTCAAAAAAGACGAAATTTATATCCTTGAGGTCAATCCCAGGGCTTCCCGCACCGTGCCTTTTGTCAGCAAGGCCACGGGAGTGCCGATAGCCAAGCTGGCAGCAAAGATCATGGTCGGCAAGACCTTGAAGGAACTCGGGCTTACAGAAGAAAAACAGATAAAACATGTTGCAGTGAAAGAGGCGGTCTTCCCCTTTGACAAGTTCACCGGCGTTGATTCCATACTCGGTCCTGAGATGAAGTCAACCGGCGAGGTGATGGGGATAGACGAGGATTTCGGACGCGCCTTTTCCAAGGCTCAGGCCTCCTCAGACAACGTGCTTCCGCTTTGCGGAAAGATCGTGATCAGCATCAGGGACAAGGACAAGCCTGGAATATGCAACATCGTAGGAAGACTGTTTGCGGCAGGTTTTTCGATTATTGCAACACGGGGCACCGCTGCTTTCCTGAGCGAGAAAGGGCTTGAGGTGGAGGTCATAAACAAAGTCGCTGAAGGCAGACCACATATCGTTGACCTGATCAAGAACAGGGAGATAGTCTTTGTTATCAATACAGTCAGCGGAGCGCAGGCGCAGAAAGACTCCTTCTCGATTCGGAGAAGCGCACTCCAGTACGGGATACCTTTTACGACAACGGTTGCAGGCGCAAAGGCAGCAGTAAATGCGATTGAAATGCTCCGGAAGAAGAAAATAAATATACGGTCAATACAGGAATATCATAAAGACCGTGATGCGTGATGTGTAATGAGTGAACACCCTCACCCAACCCTCTCCCCTCCGAGGGAGAGGATAAAGGAGAGGGGGAACAAAAGATAGTGAATATGTCTCAGTTTTTAACTGAATACTATTCACTAACGACTATTCTCTAAAAAAAGGAGGAGGTTTTTATGGCGTCCATTAAAAGAATCGGCATTATCACCAGCGGCGGCGATTGCGGAGGTTTAAACGCAGTCATCAAGGGCATTGCAAAAGAGGCGTATGCATTTGGGATTGATTCAGTTATCATCCCCAACGGTTATGCGGGCCTTTATAACCTCGTTGAAATGGATGAGGTTGTCCATCTTAACACAGAGAGGGTCAGCCATATAGATGCGTCACTTGCAGGGTCTGAGGCAGGCCACTCAAGGGTCAAGATCAGCAAGATCGCTGACCCAAACAAATATGAACGTATCAAGAAAGGTCTCAGGAAGTTCGGCGTTGATGCGCTGATCATCAGCGGCGGCGATGATACAGGCAGCGTTGTCGTTGACCTTTCCTCGCAGGGGATCCCCTGTATTCACGTTCCAAAGACTATGGACCTGGACCTTCAGCCTTACAGCGTAGGCGGCGACTCAACGATCAACAGGATCGCTGATTTTACAAGAGACATCAAGACAACGGGGATGAGTCATAACAGGATTATTATTATGGAGGTCTTTGGCCGGTATGTCGGGCATACTGCGCTGCGGGGCGGCATCGGCGCCGAGGCTGACTGCATCCTCATACCGGAGATACCTGTTGATTTTGAAGTCGTATATGAACATATGAAAGCAACCTATTTCAGCAGGGTAAAAAGAAGCGACGTCAAGGCAGGGACGTATATTATTGTTGTTGCCGAAGGACTGACAAACGCAAGCGGCGAGATGCTCTACGATGAATCAGCCGGAGTTGATTCATTCGGCCATAAGAAACTTGCAGGGGCGGGAAAATATCTAAAACAGCAGTTTGAAAAAAGGCTGAAGAAAGACCCTGAGGTCAGGGAATTCATGAAAGATACCGGCATGTATGTGCCGGGCGTGTATGAGATACCGGAGGTAAGAGATATCATGCCGGGGCATCTTGTGCGCTGCGGCTCATCCTCTGCCTATGACGTAAATTTCGGTTACAAGGCAGGCGCAGCAGCGGTGTTCCTTCTTCTGGATGGGAAAATAGGGAATACAGTAGTTAATGTGGATGGTCAGGCCATTTATTATATGAATACCTCAGAGGCGATAAAACGGAGAGAGGTTGACGCCGCCGAGATCGCTCTTTTGGAAAGCCTCGGGACATGTTTCGGCAGGAAACCCCAAAAGTATATGTATAATTTTGTAGAGGTCAAGGAGAGAATCACAAGACATCTGTAATCATTGGAGAAAAGAATTTTCAAAAACATAGGACGCCGTTTGGGGGAGGTCTTGTGATATGATTCTCTGCATGGAGGAGGGATTGCAAGCCATGAAAGAACTGCCGTCATATTACAGATACTGGGGCAAGGCTGAAAAAGACGGGCCGGGGTATCATCTCCTGCCGTATCATTGCCTTGATGTAGCGGCGGTGGGGCATGTGTTGCTTTCACAACGCAATGACTTGCGACAACGCTTTGCTACAATCTCCGGGCTTGATGAGACGATTTGCTGTCAATGGATAGCACTGTTTCTTGGACTACACGATATCGGCAAATTTTCAGAGAGCTTTCAGAATCTGCGTCCTGATCTGCTGGAGAAACTGCAAGGGAAGAAATCCAGCAAGACTTATCCCGTCCGTCATGACAGTCTTGGAAATTTGCTATGGATTGAATCTCTTTGGCGCTCATTTGATGCCGCAAACTCTGCCAGTGTGCCTGATTTTAGTAATGTCGCTGAATACTGGCAGGAACTCTTTCAATATATTGCAAATGCATTTACCGGTCATCACGGGGAACCCCCGCGGAGAACAGGTCCCAACAATCTTCAGTTAAGACTATCAGCATTTTTTGCCACTGAAGAAATAAACTGCGCATCACAATATCTGCATGATCTTCAAGTTGTTCTAACCAAAGAGGTTGGTATTATTCCTCAACTGCCCTCACCAATAAATATCTATGAATCGAATTCCATGCAAAGTGTTTCTTGGCTAATGGCCGGTTTTGCTGTGCTATGCGACTGGATCGGGTCAAACAGTCAATGGTGCCAATTTTGTGAAAACGTCATGCCGCTTGACGAATATTGGCGAAACCACGCCATTCCTCAAGCGGAACATGCTATACGCGAAGCGGGCATTAATGCCGCAAGTCCAAAAGCAACTGATAGTCCATTTACAGATGTATTTCCTGATATTAGTGAACCTACGCCATTACAAAGACATGTAATCGAATGTCCGATTTCTGATTCTCCGCAGCTATTCATCCTTGAAGATGTTACAGGTTCCGGCAAAACTGAGGCTGCATTATTTCTGGCTAAACGTCTTATGGCACGCGGCCTTGGGAATGGTATATTTATGGCCCTGCCCACAATGGCTACTTCAAATGCAATGTATGATCGTGTTGCCAAGGTGTACCGCAAGTTTTTTACGGACGATTCTACGCCCTCTCTCGTATTGGCCCATGGGGCGAGGCATCTTTCGGATACCTTTATGCGCTCTATTGCTGATTCCTCTCATGCACAGAAACAGTATGGAACCGACGAGGACACAGCTTCTGCTCAATGTGTTTCATGGCTGTCGGATAATCGAAAGAAGGCGTTGCTTGCTGACGCAGGAGTCGGAACACTCGATCAGGCTCTTTTGACGATTCTGCCGTCCCGTTTTCAGTCGTTACGGCTTTTCGGATTGGCAGGGCATATTCTTATTGTTGATGAGGTACATGCATACGACCCTTACATGAACAAGCTTCTTCAAACCCTGCTTTCTTTTCATGCGGCGATGGGTGGAAGTGCAATTCTTCTCTCAGCGACATTGCCGAATCATGTGCGTCAAGAATTTATTTCCAGCTTTAACGGAGGGATGGGCATGTTTGACACTCTTCATGTTGTATCCGATGCTTATCCACTGGCAACTCATCTGTTGCGTAATGATAGAATTTCAGAAGTCCCTGTAGAGGCAACCCTGCAACGTATAACGAGTGTAGACGTGAAAATTATAACTGAATCTGAAGATGTAGAACGAATAATCATCACAGCAGCCGGGCAAGGGAAATGCGTCTGTTGGATTCGGAACACCGTGCATGACGCGATTGCCGGATTTGAAAGTCTTCGAGAAAAGGCCGCTTCAGACAATGTCATGATTTTTCATGCCCGCTTTGCAATGGGTGATCGGTTGGATATAGAAACCATGGTTAAAGATTGCTTCGGAAGAAATAGCAAAGAAAAGGACCGGAGCGGAAAAATACTGATAGCTACACAAGTAGTCGAACAATCCCTTGATCTTGATTTTGACCTGCTTATCTCAGACCTCGCGCCAATGGACTTGCTGATTCAGCGTGCCGGGAGGCTCCATCGGCACTTGCGGGACGACCGAGGAAATCCGTTGCCGCCTGGGACTGGACCTGACCAGAGGGATCATCCGCGTTTCATAATTCATGGGCCGTTGCCGGAAGACGATGCCGGATCGGACTGGTATAAAGCCGCTTTTCCTAAAGCAGCTTTCGTCTATCCCAGTCATGGCTGTCTATGGTTGACCTCAAGGCTTTTGAGTGACAGGGGAGTTTTGCGTATGCCTGACGATGCTCGTGAGCTTATAGAAGCGGCTTTTACTGAGGAGGCGGACGAATTGATTCCTGCGACACTTCGGAAGCGGGACATTGACGCAATGGGTAAATGGAATGCGTATCAACGAATTAAAACTTGAACAAGGATATGTGGCGACGCCTAATCAATGGCTTGAGGATATGCGGACACCTACGCGGCTTGGCGATACAGAAACCACTGTGCGTCTTGCCCGATGGGATGGCAGGGAACTTACCCCGTGGTACCCCCATTCAGACTTTCCGTGGGATATGAGTCAGGTAAATCTTTGCAGCTTTTTTGTTCATAGCGAAGCCAACCATACTGATTCTGAGCTTCGGGCAGTGGTAGAGAAACTGAAAGACATGTTACCCGACAAAGGTAAATGGAGTGTTCTCGTCCCGCTTTCAAAAGGTGATGACGGAGTATGGCATGGAGAGGCACAAAACAAGAGAGGTGACACGGTTATTGTGACATATTGCCGAACGAGAGGTGTGACTGTAACAAACAAGGAGGCCTACGAAAATGAAGTTCAATCTGATTGATGAGAAGTGGATTCCGGTAAAGCGAAAGGACGGAACGCCGGATAGGATTAGACCGTGGGAGGTGACGGACAACTTTGCCGACAACCCTGTTGTTGCCCTCAATGCGCCGCGTCCTGACTTCAGCGGTGCCCTCATACAGTTTTTGATCGGACTGGTTCAAACAACTTTTGCGCCTGCCAATAGAATTGAATGGAAGCAGAAGCTGAAAACACCGCCGTCGCCGGATCAACTGAAAGCGGCATTCATGACGGTTCATCATGCCTTTGAGCTTGGCGGAGACGGGCCGCGGTTTATGCAGGATCTCGATGATTTCAATCAAAAGTCCAAGCCGATTGACTGGCTTCTTATTGGAGCAGCGACGGAAAATACTCTTAAAGAAAACAGAGATTTTTTTATTAAAAGAGATGCCGTTACCGCTATGTGTCCGTCATGCTGCGCCACTGCGTTGTTTACTATGCAGACAAACGCTCCTATGGGTGGGCGGGACTTCCGTACCTCTCTTCGTGGTGGTGGTCCGTTAACAACGCTTATCATTGGTGACAAAGACTTGGATACACTGTGGCATACGATTTGGTTGAACGTGCTTGAATCAAAAAAGTTTCTGAGCATGTGCAGTTCGGCACGAAGTTCAGATTCAAATAAGTTCCCGTGGTTAGCTGCCACAAAAGCCAGTGTCACCGAACAGGATATGCATCCTTTTCAGTATTTCTGGGCTATGCCGAGGCGCATTAAACTGGACATCAAGAATCTGGAAACCGGAATTTGTAATATCTGCACGCAGCAAAGCAACTTCTTAATTACCTCATATCGAGAAGTTAACAAAGGTACTGAGTATAAAGCCCCGATGAAGCATCCATTATCACCGTTCAATGGTAATACTCAAAAATCTGTTCTGACTCAACCCGGCGGAGTGAGTTACCGACATTGGCTCGGATTTGTCGTCAATGACAATGAACGAAAAAGAGAACCTGCCAAAATTGTACACGAGTTCATTAATGAACGTCAACAAAGCGACTGGCAACTCCGATGCTGGGCGTTTGGGTATGATACGGAAAACATGAAAGCTCGATGCTGGTACGATGCAAAAATGCCATTAATAACGGTTAGTGATGAGTTAATAGCAAAGTATGAGGACACTATAGCAAGCTTAATCAAAGCATCCATTATTATATGCGGTAACGTCAAAATTGCCATAAAACGGGTACTGCATGGAATACCCGAATATGACTCCATAAGCAAACAGATAAATTGGAAATATAAAGACATCAAGAGGCTTCATGCGGATGAGGAAAAAGCGCGGGTCAGAATATTGAATTCGACATCTGACGTGTCGTTATTTATGGCTGTTGAAGCGTTTTTTTGGCAAAAGACGGAACAGTACTTTTATTCGACACTGAATAACATCATGCGTGCTGCTAAAAATGACGAACCCCTCCTGATTTTCCTTGAAGGGTGGCATCATGCTCTTTGCAGTGAAGCCCTCCAGCAATTTGATGCACACATGCTAAATGGTCCGATTGAGGATGTTGACATAAAGAAAGCTTCGCTTGCTCGAAAAGAACTTAATGATTTCAATAAAGGCACATTTGTTAGGACATTGCTGGGATTATAACAAACATTTGATAGAACGGAGGACTCATGAATGAACATTATCTGAAGTTCAAGAAGGATTCACCGGAAGTGCAGGTTTTGATTAAGTGGTGGGAGGGGCTTGAAAAAGATCGTGGTGAAAGGGCTGTGCTCCGACGATGCGGCACTATTGCAGAAGTAGTCTTTTCTCCGGCGTATCATCGTTTGCGAAAGGCACTGATGAATATCGGTAGAGTAGATGATAATTGGTTATCACTCGTAGCCGTCCTCTCGGCTCGCGTCAAGACTAATGACAGTGCAGCCAGCATTGCAGAGCAAATGGCAACTGGCAAGGCAGACGGTTCGGCCAGAGTGAGCGGCCTCCGCTTCAGACGATTGCTCAAAATGAAGGAGCAAGACGAACTTTTTACTGGCATGAGGCGCATTATTGCGCTTCTCGGTGGAAATATTAACTTGCAAAGTTTGGCGCGGAGCCTTTATCTCTGGAATGACAAGTACGCGGAAATTCGTAAAGAGTGGGCCTTTAAATACTACTCAGAGGCACCTAATGAGAAATGAAACCAATAAAATAAAGTCTGAAAGGAGAATAAATCAATGAGCACATTCATTCAACTGCATCTTTTAACATCGTATCCGCCGTCAAATCTTAACCGGGATGAACTTGGACGGCCTAAGACCGCTAAAATGGGTGGCAAGGATCGTCTGCGGATATCCTCACAGAGCCTTAAACGCGCATGGCGGACATCGGATTCGTTTAAGGCGGCTGTCGGTGATCACATAGGGAAACGCACAAAGAAAATGGGCCTCGATGCAGCAAGAAAGTTTAAAAACGCGGGGATACTGCAAGAAGATGCAATATCTTGGGGTAAACAAATTGCAGAGGCTTTTGCTGAGACCGAGAGTATAGATAGGAGTGATCCTTACAAAGAAACACTCTTGAAGCAGCCGATTCATATGTCACATATTGAATACAATAAACTCAACGAGCTTATTGATACGCTTTGTCGAGAAAAACGTGCTCCACAGGACGAAGAATTGGAATTGCTCAGCAAGGAACACAATGCCGTAGATATCGCCATGTTCGGGAGGATGCTTGCAGTAAAAGGTAAGATGAACCTTGGTATGGACGCTGCTGTTCAGGTAGCCCATGCTATAACCGTGCATGAAGTAACCGTGGAAGACGATTACTTTACCGCAGTTGATGACCTGAATACCAAGCAAGACGATGCAGGTGCAGCTCATATTGGAGAGACCGAATTTGCTTCAGGGGTCTTTTATCTTTATATCTGTATCAATACGGGCTTACTTGTTGAGAATTTGAAGAACAAAGAGCCAGAGAAAGCCAATGAGCTTGCCAATAAATCCTTGGCGGCACTGATTGAGGCGGCAGCAACAATTTCACCTACGGGCAAACAGTGCAGCTTTGCTTCTCGCGCTTGTGCTTCTTATATTTTGGTCGAAAAGGGTAATCAACAACCCCGCTCGCTTTCTGTGGCATTTCTAAAGCCTGTGAAAGGAGAGGATATTCTCAGCATGGCTATTAGCGAACTGGAAAAACGTCGTGACAACTTCGACAAAGTCTACGGTCCCTGTTACGGCGAAGGGAGCTTAACCAAAATCATTAACTTCGTAAAGGAGTGAAGCTATGCGTGACTATCTTATTTTTCGACTATATGGCCCACTGGCATCATGGGGCGACATTGCTGTCGGCGAATACAGGCCCAGCTTTGCTCATCCCAGCAAGTCAGCCATAATCGGTTTGCTTGCTGCTGCCCTCGGCATCCGGCGCGATGAAGATGAGCGGCAAAAAGAACTGGCCGATGCATGTTTCTTTGCCGTGCGTGTGGATGCTATGGGTACACTGCTGCGGGACTATCATACTGCACAGGTGCCGTCTGAAAAGAAAGGGGTTACCCGTTATACACGTTATTCAGAACTAGCGAATGAAAATTTGAACACAATCCTCTCCACCAGAGATTACCGCTGCGATGCCGCCTACACTGTGGCGGTCACTGTTCGTGATGGAGCAAAATATACTGCGCAGGCGTTGGCCGATAAACTGACGAAGCCGGAATTTACCCTCTATCTTGGCCGCAAGTCCTGTCCACTGGCTTTACCACTTCAGCCAAAGGTTATCAAAAAAGCAGCAACTCTTGAAAAAGCTCTTGCGAGTGTGACATTTAACAATGATGAACTGCCCGGCGTCCTCACCAATTCTCCCTACTTGATTTATTGGGAAGACGACAGGGAAAGCGGCTTTAATCAGGAACATGTCATTACACGTCGTGATGCGCCGCTTTCCCGTATTCGCTGGCAGTTTAGTGAGCGGCGTGAGCATTATTGCTCTGTAAAAAAGGAGGGCGAAACATGTTCTTCAGCATGATTCGACTGCGGCGTGATGTATCACCAAAAGAGATTGCGGGTCTTGTCAGGGGGGATGGGTACAGTCTGCATAGATTGATATGGAATCTGTTCAGTGACGGCCCCGACCGCAAGCGGGATTTTCTGTATCGTTATGAATCTGTAAACGGCTGGCCAACTTTTTATGCTGTCTCAGCACGCGAACCGGCTGATTCAGGTGGTTTATGGGAAGTCACCCCCAAAATCTACGAGCCCAGGCTTTCAAAAGGCGAACGGCTTGCCTTCAAGCTTAGGGTCAATCCGATACAGCATGACAAGAAAGAGCGGACCGAGCCCGAAATTGAAGCCTGGTGTGCAAGCCGCATAGAGCGCGGCCTTAAAGAGAAACTACCTACAAAAAAGCGAATACGTCATGATGTGGTGATGGAGGCAAAGACTAAGTTGAATTTTAAAGAAATGCCGCATGACAAGCGGCCTCATGTTGCGACCCTTATTCAGGAAGCAGGAGTTGCATGGCTCAAGACACGGGAAACGGAGCAAGGCTTCCTTGTGGAGGATGACAAAGATAAACCTGCTGTAAGAGCTGATGGATATTGCCAACACAGGCTCTTTAAAGGCAAAGAAGCAAAACCGATCACCTTCAGCACTCTCGATTTTAATGGAATCCTTACCGTTACAGATCCTGATACATTTATAGAAGAGAGCTTGTATAGCGGCATCGGCCGTGCCAAGGCCTTCGGCTGCGGGCTTATGCTGGTGAGGCGGATATAATTATGAAACAATGGACGGTTAAATGACGGATACACATTTAGCGGTTT
>PGYF01000034.1:12839-27354 GCA_002839535.1 Nitrospira bacterium HGW-Nitrospira-1 | reverse complement strand
ATTTTTGATTTATGAGAGACTATTTTGATATTTTTTCGTATAGTTTTTTAAATGAGGCAACGATTCACTTTCATGTAGATTTTAGATGAGGCAATTCGCTTTCTTTACAAAAAACAAACTGAACTGGTACTATAATTTTTTTCTGGAGAGGTGGCCGAGTCGGCTGAAGGCAGCCGCCTGCTAAGCGGTTGTGGGGGTAATTCCCCACCCAGGGTTCGAATCCCTGCCTCTCCGCCATATTAGCGATGATTTATTTACACTCAAGGAGGACTTTATGAAGAAGCAGATTTTAGCAGTTGTATGCAGTCTAACACTTTTATTGGCAGCAGGGGCATGCAGGAAAAAAGAAGAAAAACCTCCCGTACCGCAAGCGGGTATGCCTGGTCAGGAACAGGGATTTCCACAGGTACAGCAACCGGCGATGCCTGGACAACAACCGGCGATGCCTGGACAACAGCAGGGAGTTCCTCAAGGGCAGATGAATATTGTTGTGCCAAAGGCGCAAAAGACTATTGTTGTGCCGGATTCTGTTAAGGGCAAATGGAAGGGGGTAATTCTTGTTGTATCTGACAAGAAGGCAAATAAGCAGCACGAATACACTATAAATCTGAACAGTGACCTTAAAATTCCAAATTCGAACCTGAAAGTTTCTGTCGGTGAATACCTGCCTGACTTTAGAATGGACGGGCTCAATATTACTTCAGCTTCCAATGAACCGAATAATCCTGCTGTCGGGGTGAAAGTCTTTGAGCATGACGAGGAGATTTTCAAGGGATGGCTGTATTCAAAATTTCCAACAATGCATCCTTTTGAGCATCCGAACTACAGCATTGTTCTCAAGGGTGGAGTGAAGAAGGGATAAACATTTTTATAAGGAGTGCGCCCTTAGCTCAGCTGGATAGAGCGTCAGACTACGAATCTGCAGGCCGGGGGTTCGAATCCCTCAGGGCGCGCCATCTGATTATTGTAACCTGTGGATAACAGCGAAGAAAATATTTATTTTATGAGGCTGGCTTTGAAAGAAGCCGGCCTTGCTTTTCTCAAGGGCGAAGTCCCTGTTGGGGCAATTGTCGTAAAAGATGGAAAAGTCATAAGTTCCTCGCATAACCTCAGGGAAATATCAAAAGATCCTTCAGCGCACGCTGAAATACTTGCCATCAGGACTGCTGCGAAAAAATCAGACAGCTGGCGATTGAGCGGTTTGACGCTTTATGTTACCAAGGAGCCGTGTATTATGTGCGCAGGAGCTCTCGTGAATTCAAGGATAGCGCGTCTGGTTTATGGATGCAGAGATGAGAAGGCAGGCGGGGTAGATAGTCTTTACAGGATTCTCAATGACAAGCGGCTGAACCATCAGGTCGAGGTTGTTTCCGGCGTTTTGGAGGATGAATGCGCCGCAATACTAAGGAATTTTTTTAAAGAGCGCAGGATATAGCCGCGAACTATTTTAATTTTTTGATATAAATCTTTTTCGCAATTTCGTGGTCAATAGCTACGGTTGTTTCGTCTATCTGAAGGACGCAGGATGGGTTTTTTTGAATTAGTTTTATGATGCTTCCGGCTGATATGCCGAGTGAGTTTAACTTGCTTATTCTGGAGGGATCAGAGGGCACAATAAAAGTGATTTTTCCTTCGGCGCCTACCTCAAACTCAGGAAGTCTGGTGACAACCGGCGCAACCTCGATCTTTAATTTTTTGCAGCATTCCCCTCTCGGAATCGGTTTCCCGTGAGGACAGGTTGGCGGATGTCCCAGAAAAGTGCAGACGCTTTCAGTCAGTTCTTCGCTGAGGATGTGCTCCATTTTACATGCATCATCGAGCACAGAATCATCCGACATTTCAAATACATCGCCAAAGAGCCTCTCGGCGAGCCGCTGTCTCCTTATCAGGCCTTTTGCAGTCTTACGGCCTTTTTCAGTAAGCAGTATTTTTTTGTCGGATATGATTGCAAGGTTTTCCTTTATCAGAGTTTCAACGATCAATGCTGTCTCAGGATCGTCAGAACTTAAGGAAAAGCGATTCAGTTCGTTATGCCCTTCTTCATCAAGAACCCATAATAACTCGAGGGCCTCATCTATTCTTTCTTTATCAATAGGTTCCATGCACTAAAGTATAGGTAAAATTTATATTTTAAACAATAAAAATTAACATCAAAATGGCAGGTTAAGGTCCATGACCTTCCTGAAAGATTTTCTGTGAATGCTGCACGGGCCATACAGATTAAGGAGGCGCACGTGTTCTTTAGTACAGTAACCTTTATGTTTTTTGAAATTATATTCCGGATACAGGGAGTGATAGCGCAGCATAATCATGTCTCTGGTATATTTAGCGATTAACGAAGCAGCAGCAACCGATGCGCTTTTGGAATCCGCCTTAATGATTGAGAACTGCTTAATACTGACAGAGGGCAGGGTGACAGCATCTATGATAAGGGCATCGGGTGTTGTACGAAGATCAGCTACGGCTTTTTTCATCGCCAATCTGGTGGCCTGCAGGATATTTATTCTGTCAATTTCATCATGTTCTACGACGCCGACTCCAATGTCGAGAGAGGATGAAAGAATCTGCCAAAAGAGACTTGCCCTCTCCTGCTCAGGCACCTTCTTTGAATCACGCAGTCCGTCTATTTTGAGATATGAAGGCAGGATAACAGCCGCTGCAACAACAGGGCCTGCAAGAGGCCCTCTGCCGGCTTCGTCAATACCAGCGATGGATTCAAAACCTTTTTCCCGAAAGGCTTCATCATGCTGATAAATATCCATCGCATGTTTTATGTTGAAAATTCTTTTTCTTTTATCTTTGCAGCCTTTCCCTTTTTTGCCCTTATATAATACAATTTAGCTCTTCTTACAGATCCCCGTTTTATGACCTCAATTTTGTTTATGTTGGGAGAAAAGACCGGAAATATTTTTTCAACACCGACGCCGAATGAAATTTTACGCATCATGAATGTTTCCCTGGCGCCGCTTCCTTTTCTTGCGATTACAACACCCTGAAAAGGCTGAATCCTTTCCTTGTCTCCCTCAACGACTTTAATATATACTTTTACCGTATCGCCGACGTTAAAATCCGTAAGCTCTTTTTTAAAACCTTCTTCAATCGCTCCTATCAAGTTCATTACTGTCCTCCCGGTTATTTATTTCTTTCAAAAGCTTTCTGTCTTTGTCCGTCAATATATATTTTTTCAGGAGTTCAGGCCGCTTCTCCAGCGTTGTTTTAATCGCCTGTTTTTTCCTCCACCTGTTTATCTCACTGTGGTTGCCTGACAGAAGCACATCCGGCACAGACATTCCGCGGAAATGCTCCGGTCTCGTATAATGGGGATAATCAAGCAGTCCCCACGAAAAAGATTCTTCCTCGGTAGAGCTGAAATCTCCAAGAACACCGGGGATCAATCTGGCAACAGCGTCTATTATAACTAAAGCGGGCAGTTCTCCGCCAGTCAATATGTAATCCCCGATAGAAAATTCTTCATCTACCAGATAATCGCTTACCCGCTGGTCTATTGCTTCATACCGGCCACAGAAGAATATGACGTCTTTTTCCTCGTGTGAAAGTTCCAGGGCAATATCCTGATTGAATAAACGGCCTTGAGGAGAAAGCATAATGATCTTTCTCTTTTCCTTTTCCGGCCATAATGATTCCGCTATTTTAAAGAAGGGCTCCGGCTTCATTACCATGCCGGCTCCACCGCCAAAAGGGTAATCATCCACAGTCTTATGTTTTTTATCGGAAGAATAGTCCCGCAAATTATGTATTTGCACTGAAAGCATATTATTTTGGATCGCCCTTTTTAAAATGCTGAATCCGAGATAAGTCTTCAGCATCTCAGGGAAAATCGTCACTACATGAAATTCCTTCGTCATGGTTTTATAGTAGCATAAAATAAAAACGCGGATGAGTTTTGTCCGGTAAAATGCAGGAGACTTTGAAGGCATTCGTTCCTGTATCTGTTTTAGGGCAAGCATAGTTCAATTGCATTTTCCGGGTAAAAGATTTTAGTCCAGCAATCCTTCGAGAGTCTGTATGATTATTTTCCCCTCTTTAAGTTTTATCCCCTTGACAACATCATGTATTGCGGGTATTAAATATTCCCTGTCAGGTCCTTTGACAATATAGACGTCGTTGCTGCCTGTTTCGAATATATCTGAAACCCTTCCTATGATATTTCCATCTGTTGTGCATACTGCAAGCCCGATAAGCTGCTCGTAGAAATATTCTTCCTCCTGTAAAACAGGCAACAGGCTTTTATCGGCGCTAAGGATGGCCCCGCGGTATTTCAAGGCGGTTTCCGGGTCATTGATTCCGTAAAAAGAAACGAGCGCATATCTGCCCAGTTTCTTTAACGATTTGATTTTTAACGGTTCTGAAATGCCTGAGGGGAGATTTACTGCAATTGTATTTTCAGGAGCAAGGGAATAAAAACTGTCCATGAGGGGAAGGGCCTTCATACACCCTTTTACCCCCCATTCTTTTATGATTTCAGCTAATGCGGTAAGATTTGTATTTTTTAAGGAAATGCCCCTGCGTTTTATCTATTCAAGAATTTCAAGTGTGCAGCGTTTTCCGATTTTTGTGCCGGATGCGCTGAGTATTGTTCTCATGGCGCGTGCTGTTTTACCCTGTTTTCCGATTACTTTACCGAGGTCATTTGTGGCAACCCTGAGTTCGTATACTGTTGTCTTTTCTCCTTCGATTTCATTTACAGCAACATCTTCTGGTTTGTCTACCAGAGCCTTTGCCATTTTTTCAACTAATTCTTTCATCGAAATCCACCTCCATGTGTGATATTGGCTGTTTATAGCCCGGCTTTTTGCATCAGCTTCCTTGCAGTATCAGTTGGTTGCGCCCCTTTTTGCAGCCATAATTTAGCTCTGTCCAAATCCAGTTTAATTTCAGAAGGTTCTTTTAAGGGATCGTACGTCCCCAATATTTCTATAAAAGGTCCGTCGCGCCGAGTCTTTGAGTCGGCGACAATTACTCTGTAAAATGGTTTTTTGTGTGAACCAAGCCGTGTCAGTCTAATCTTAACCAAGTAAATACCTCCTTATCGCATATTATAAATTTTAATATATTCAGGGATATAAAGTAAAGACGTTAAAAAGAAAAAAACTTCGGCATCTTTAAGTTTTTCCCGCCTTTAAACATCTTAAGCATTTTTTTTAGTTCAACATATTGCTTAATCACCTTGTTGACGTCTGTAACGGTGGTCCCGCTGCCTGATGCAATCCTTTTCCGCCGGCTGCCGTTAAGAATATTATGATTGGTTTTTTCTTTTTTTGTCATCGAGTTGATTATTGCTTCAATCTTTACGAATTCTTTTTCATCAACGTTTACATTTTTCATCTTATTATTTAAACCGGGGATCATCCCCAGGATATTTTCCAGGGGGCCCATACTGCGGATTTTTTTTAATTGTTCCCTAAGATCATCAAATGTAAAGGTATCTTCCAGGAGCCTTTTCCGAAGTGTTTCAGCTTCTTTCTGGTCGAAGGTTTGCTGGGCTTGCTCGATAAGACTCAGCATATCCCCCATTCCCAGAATTCGGGAAGCAACCCTGTCGGGATAAAATGGATCGAGCATGTCGATTTTTTCACCGACGCCGATAAACTTAATCGGTTTTTCAGTAATGGCCCTAATGGAGAGAGCCGCGCCTCCCCTCGCATCCCCGTCCATTTTTGTGAGAATAATTCCGTCTATTCCGATCTGGTCATTGAACTGTTTTGCGATATTGACCGCATCTTGTCCGGTCATGGCGTCTGCAACAAAGAGAGTCTCTTTTGGCAAGATACCGGTTTTTACCCTTTTCAGTTCAGACATAAGAGGTTCATCTATATGAAGTCTGCCGGCAGTGTCTATGATCAGGATATCGTTTGCCTCAATTCTTGCCTTTTTAACCGCTTCAGAGGCCAAGGCTGCAGGGTCCTTTATTTCTCTGGAGGAAAAGACATTAACCCCAATCTGATTGCCGAGGGTGATTAATTGATCAATAGCCGCCGGTCTTTGCAGGTCACAGGCAACGAGCATGGGCCGTCTGCCTTCTTTCTTGAAATGGCGGGCAAGTTTTGCAGACGTAGTTGTTTTACCGGAACCGTGAAGCCCAACCATCATAATAACGGTAGGAGGATTCGGCGAAAGCATGATCCTGCTGTTTGAACTGCCCAGGAGACCGCAGAGTTCGCCATGAACAACCTTGACAACCTGCTGTCCTGGAGTAAGACTTTCAAGAACTTCTTTGCCTAATGCTTTTGTTTTAACATTCCGTATAAAGTCTTTGACTACTTTGAAGTTAACATCCGCCTCGAGAAGGGCAATTCGCACTTCCTTGAGGGCAAGGTCAATGTCTTCCTCTTTGATGAGGCCTTTACCTTTTAGTTTTTTGAATATGGAATCAAATTTTTCGCTGATGCTTTCAAACATTAAATAACTTTCTATATTATACGGACAGAAGTGAATCTATCTTTGCCTTCAATTGAGGCCTTGGCACTGCGCCGACGATCTGATCGATCTTTTGGCCGTTCTTGAAGAACATAATAGTAGGTATGCCCATGATCTTATACCTGCTCGCAATATCAGGATTTTCATCTGTGTTTAATTTCATGACTTTGACCCTGCCGTTATATTCTTTTGCCAATTCTTCGACTGTTGGGGCTATGATACGGCAAGGTCCGCACCATACAGCCCAAAAATCAACCATTATCAAACCGCTGGAATTCAAAACTTCTTTTTCCCATGCAGCGGTTGTAACTTCCATGATCCCTTCAGACATTTCCAACCTCCTGACGAAAACTGAATAATATATTTAAAAACAAATTATATTTTGTGCTTTTGCTTTTTGTCAATCATCAGGTACATTTACAGCTTGATTTCAAGAAGGAAATGCCTATACATCATCCAGAAGACTGATGTTTCTCGGCGCCTGATCAACCTGTTCAAGGACAGGAATCTCTTCTGCGCCGGTAACACCCAACTCCCTGAATTTCCTTACCGAAGGCAGCACCCTCGATTCCATTGAGCCTACTGCCTTATTATAAAACCCTACAGCCTTTTCAAGGCTTTTGCCGACATTGTCAAAATGCTGGGCAAGTATGCTTATTCGTTCGTAGAGTTGGCGGCCCAGATCGCTGATCTCCTGCGCATTCTTTGTGACCTGCTCCTGCCGCCATCCGTAGGCAATCGCCCTTAAGAGGGCTATAAATGTGGTCGGCGTGGCGATGATCACCCTTTTCTCGATGCCGTCTTCGATAAGGGAACTGTCCACTTCAACCGCAGCGCCCAGAAATGACTCACCGGGTATAAAAAGGACAACGAATTCAGGTGACTGCTTGAACTGGCTCCAGTATTCCTTTGAGGCGAGCTTGTTCATATGCGCCCTTACCTGTTGGGCGTGTTTTTCCATGCTGGCCTTTTTTTCATCATCTGTCGCAGTATTGACTGTATCAAGATATGCCTCAAGGGACACCTTTGAATCAACGACAATCTCCCTGTCCATCGGCAGGTGCACAATCATGTCAGGCCGAATCCTGCCCTTTTCCGTATCTACAGACTGTTGTTCAGTAAAGTCGCAGTGGACTGACATGCCTGAGAGTTCAGCAACCCTCCTGAGCTGCATTTCACCCCATCGGCCCCTGACCTGCGGTTTTCTCAAGGCTGTAACCAGGTTGCTTGTCTCTTTCTGAAGGTTTTCCTGGGTTGAGGCCATAGTTCTTAATTGTTCTTCAAGGCTTCCGTAAGCCTTGTGCCTGCCCTCCTCCATCGTCTTTATTTGCTCTTCATATCTTTTCAGGGTCTCATAAAGAGGTTTTATCATGCCGTCCATCGCGGCCTGATGCTCTCCCAGCCTGCCCCTGGTATCTATCACTACCTTGCCGAGGGATTCTGAGGCGAGCCTCAGAAAGTCTTCGCTGCTGCTTTTGAGTGCGGCAGATGAAAGCGCATTGAAGGTGTCGGACATCTCCTTTTTCATCGTGTCAATGAGCGCCTTCTGCTCCTCAAAGCTCTTGCGTGCCTCATCGAGTTTCGTCAGCGCCTCGGTTTTTGCCTGTTTTTCAGAATCAAGGACAGTTCTTATATGTTCCATATCTTTGTCTTTCTGCTGGATCAACTGCCTAAGCTCACTGACGACCGCTTCAGCGCTCCTGGCCTTTGCCTCAAGCTGTGAGAGCTGGTTGGCATATCCTATCTGAAGCTCGGATATCTTCCTTGCGCAGTCTTCCCTGTATCGTATCCTCAGCAGGACCCATACTGCGATTCCACTTATGATGGCGCCTGCAATGAGATATGCTATTGTCTCCATGATTCCTGTTTCCTTTACCCTGTCTTAAAATATTTTACAAATGCTGCTAACTCAGTATCTCCGTGCCTATCCCCTCTTTGGTAAATATTTCCAGAAGGAGACAGTGCGGGATTCGCCCGTCTACAATATGCGTTTTTCTGACTCCGTCAGAAAGTGCGTTCAGGCAGGCCTGCGCCTTCGGGAGCATACCGCCTGTGATTGTCCTGTCCTTGATCAGACTGCTTATCTGCCCCTTTTTCAGGGTTGAGATAACAGCGCCTTTCTTGTTCAATATCCCGGGCACATCGGTAAGAAGCACAAGCTTTTCCGCCTTGAGCGCAGATGCGACAGCAGCAGCCACAAAGTCTGCATTGATATTCAATGTTTCTCCATGAGGGCCTACGCCGATAGGAGATATGACAGGTATAAAACCGTCCCTTTCAAGGCTGTTGATAATATCCGGCGATATAGAGGTCACCTCACCTACAAGCCCGACATCCACAATCTCGCTGACTCCTGTCTCGGGCGTAAGCTTTTTTATCGTTTTCTTCTGTGCCTTTATCAGTCCGCCGTCCTTGCCGCTGAGACTGACAGCCTTTCCTCCATGCCTGTTGATGAGCCCAACGATCTCCTTGCTCACCAGTCCGCCAAGAACCATCTCGACTATGTCCATCGTCTCCTGGTCGGTCACCCGCTGTCCTTGTACAAACTCCGGTTTCTTCCCCATCTTTTCCATAGTGGCGGATATTCTGGGGCCGCCGCCGTGGACGATAACCGTTCGAATCCCGATAAAGTTGAGCATCACCACATCCTTTGCAAAGGACTCCTTCAACTCAGGCTTTGTCTGGGCAGCGCCGCCGTATTTGATGACAACCGTCTTACCGTAAAAATTTCTGATAAACGGCAGCGCATCTATCAGGATTTCCGCTTTTTTTATGATCTCTTCCATTATTATTCCCTCTCAAAACATGGTGTGCAGAATAGCTTCCAGCTCCTTACCCTCCCCTGAAACTTGCTGATGGCGTACAAGGAAATAGCGGCTCAGGAGATTATTATATTATAAATCTCCTTGTATCTTTCTATGGCCCTTTCAACGATATATTGCGGAAGCTCAGGGCATGGATAGGTCTGGTCCCAATCAAGTGTGAGTAAATAATCCCTTATAATCTGTTTATCATAGCTGTCTTGACCCTTCCCCTGTTTATAAGTTTTGACAGACCAGAATCGTGAGGAATCAGGGGTCAGAATTTCGTCTATAAGGATTAGCTCATTTTCATATATTCCGAATTCAAATTTTGTATCTGCTATGATAATCCCTTTTTTTTCAGCCATTTCTCTTGCCTTTGTATAGATTCTCAGACTCAGATCCCTGAGCTTTTCGGCCATTTCCTGTCCGACAATTTTTATGGTTTCCTCAAATGAAATATTTATATCATGCCCCTGCTCGGCCTTTGTGCTCGGTGTGAATATCGGGGATTCGAGCCGTGAAGATTCTTTCAGTCCATCCGGCAGTTTTATTCCGCAAACCGATCCTGTTTTTTGGTATTCCTTCCAGCCGCTCCCGGAGAGATATCCCCTTACTATGCATTCTATGGGGATCTGCTCCGCCTTCTTTACCAGCATACTCCTGCCTTCAAGCTGCTCCCTATATTTCCGGCACTGAGAAGGATAGTCGTCAACATTAGTCGCAATGAGGTGGTTTTTGATAATATCCTCCATCTGAGAGAACCAGTATATGGAAATCTGCGTAAGAAGTTTGCCTTTCCCCGGAATCCCGTTTGGAAGCACAACATCAAATGCCGAAATCCTGTCAGATGCTATCATGAGAAGGCTGTCCCCAAGCTCATAGACGTCCCTGACCTTGCCTCTTCTGAGAAATTTAATGTCAGGCATATCTGTCTTTAGTATCATTTTATCCATATAAGTTTCCTTTATTTTTGCATAACTCGAAAAATGCATTTGTATAAAATTACTGTGGGGACATGTGAAAAAAATCTTTATCTGCGCCGGCTTGGGCATTTGGGAACTCGCTTTAATAGTTTCTCTTTTGCATCTTTATGGCTGATTCCTGCTCCTTTTTCCAGGGGACTTTGGGTGTCAGGTCTTAAAATATCATTTTTTATATGCGCATGCAATCTCTTAAAATCGTTTGTTTGACCTTAACGATATATTTTTAGTACCATCTATAAGTTTCCGGCAAAAAACCAGGGACACAACCTCCTGTTTTACAATAGAGATGAAGTCATATCAATAGGAGACTACGTGAAAAAAACGAATACCGACGAACTCTGCATCAACACGATAAGGATGCTTTCTGCAGATGCTGTTCAGAAGGCAAATTCCGGACACCCGGGGATGCCGATGGGCGATGCTGCAATGGCGTATGTATTGTGGACGAAGTTTCTAAAACATAATCCAAAGAATCCGATATGGCATAACAGGGACAGATTCGTGCTTTCCGCAGGACACGGCTCGATGCTCCTCTATAGCCTTCTGCATCTTACCGGTCATAAAATTTTACTGGAGGATATAAAGAATTTCAGGCAGTGGGGAAGCCCGACGCCCGGACATCCTGAATACTGTCCTGAATGCGGCATTGAACTGACAACCGGCCCGCTCGGACAAGGGTTCGCCACAGGCGTGGGTATGGCAATGGCCGAGAAATACCTTTCCGATATGTTCAACCAGCCCGGGTTCCCGGTTGTTGACTATAATACATACGGAATTGTGAGTGACGGCGATATCATGGAGGGCGTCTCCTCTGAAGCAGCCTCCCTTGCAGGACATCTCAAGCTCGGCAAGATAGTTTATCTCTATTCCGACAATAAAATCACGATCGAAGGCAAAACAGATATTACTTTTACAGAAGACGTTGCCGGGAGGTTTGAGGCCTGCGGCTGGCACGTGCAGCGTGTTACGGGCGATGACCTGAAAGGGATTGAAAAAGCCATTGCAACAGCCAAAAAAAAGAAAGATAAACCATCCCTGATAATAGTGCGAACCCATATAGGATTTGGCAGCCCGCACAAACAGGACACCTCTGACGCTCACGGTTGCCCGCTTGGTGAAGAGGAACTCAAACTGACAAGGGAAAGGCTTGGCTGGCCGGACAAGAAATTTTATATACCAAAAGAAGCGTTAAAACATATGAGGAAGGCAGTACAGAACGGCAAAAAAGTTGAGACGTCCTGGAATACCCTTTGGGGCAGGTACAGCAAAAAATACCCTGAGCTTGCTCAAAAATGGGGTTCTCTTTCGGAAGGGAAACTCCCTGAAGGATGGGAGGCGGTTCTCCCTGTATTCAAACCAACTGACGGCTTTATCGCCACAAGAAGCGCTTCAGGCAAGGTTCTCAATGCGATTGCAGATAAACTCTACCACCTTATCGGCGGTTCTGCAGACCTTGCGCCTTCCAACAATACCCATCTGAAAAAATACCCTGATTTCGGGACAGCGAAACGCGGCAGAAATATCCACTTCGGGGTCAGGGAACATGCGATGGCAGCAGCGCTGAACGGGATGGCATTGAGCAGGATGTTGATCCCCTACGGCGGGACCTTTCTTGTTTTTTCGGATTATATGCGGCCTGCAATAAGGCTTGCGGCATTAATGGGGGCGCATGTTATCTATGTCTTCACCCATGATTCCATAGGTCTTGGCGAGGACGGTCCAACCCATCAGCCTGTCTGTCATCTCACAAGTCTAAGGGCTATGCCGCATCTCAATGTGATCAGGCCTGCGGACGCCAATGAAACAGCCGAGGCCTGGAAGATCGCACTGAAAGATTCGGGCAGGCCGCACGCCTTGATACTTTCCAGACAGGGCTTGCCTGTTATCGACAGGGGAAAACATGCCCCTGCTGCCGGGATCGCAAAAGGCGGCTATATTCTTTCGGATTCAAAGGGGACTCCTGATATCATCCTCCTGTCCTCAGGGGCTGAGGCGCATCCTGTTTTAGCGGCAGCAGAAATTATGAGAAGATCCGGGACAAAAGCAAGGGTTGTTAATATGGCCTGTTTTGAACTTTTCGAGCGCCAGTCCGCAGCCTATAAAAACCATGTGCTCCCTCCAACAGTTGAAAAAAGGCTTGCTGTTGAGGCAGGCTCAACCCTGGGCTGGTATAAATATGTCGGCCTAAAGGGAGAGGTGATCGGGATAGATTGTTTTGGAGCATCAGCGCCCGCAAAGGTCCTGTTTGAGAAATTCGGGCTGTCTGTTGATAATATTGTAAATCAGTCAAAGAAATTACTAAAAAAATGATTATCGCCATAGGCGCAGAATGTCCAAACTTCAACAGGATATTAAAAAAGCAGAAAGTTCAGTTCAAACCAGAAAACTAATCTCTGTCCTTGTCCTCCTCGGAGCTCTTGCCGGTATGCTTGGAGGGCTTGTCTATTGGATGGTTTCAGATCTTCCGAAGGTCAACGCCATTGAAGAATATGTCCCTGTCGAATCATCAAAGGTATATTCAAGCGACGGCAGGGTGATGGCCGAGTTCTATTACGAAAGAAGGACCTTTATACCCCACTATCAGATTCCCGACCATGTAAAGAAAGCCTTCATCGCTGTCGAGGACGTCCGTTTTTACAGCCACCCAGGAGTTGATTTCATCGGTATCTTCCGTGCAATGATGCATGACATTAAAACAAGAAGCATGGCGCAGGGAGGCAGCACCATAACCCAGCAGCTGGCCAAAATGCTTTTTTTAAAGCCTGAGAAATCCATAGTCAGAAAAGTTAAAGAAGCGATCATCTCCCTGATGATCGAGAGACGCTATACCAAGGATGAGATACTCGGCCTTTATCTCAACCAGACCTATTTTGGCACTCGGGCCTTCGGCATAGAAGCTGCCGCACAGACCTATTTTGGAAAACCGTCCAATCAGCTCTCTGTTTCGGAGGCTGCCCTCCTTGCCTCTCTGCCAAAGGCGCCTTCACAGTATTCCCCGTTCAGGAATCCTCAGAAGGCAAAAGAGCGGCGGGCAGCAGCGCTGGGCTCAATGCTCAGGCACAAATTCATAACACAGGAACAGTACAGCAGGGCTCTTGCAGAACCACTGCCTGAGGCTCCTCATTACAGAAAATATGAGGCGCCATATTTTGTGGAGATTCTGCGGCAGTATCTCGAACAGAAATATGGCCCTGCAATTTACACGTCAGGCTATAACATATATTCAACGATTGACCTGAATATGCAGCATATAGCGGAAAAGGCTCTCTCAGACGGCGTAAAGAATATAGAGAAAAGGGAAAAACCGGGGGTCCAGGCGTCATTGGTCGTCATAGACATTCACACAGGACAGATCAAGGCGATGGTTGGCGGATTCGATTTCTGGCAGACCCAGTTCAACAGGGCAACCCAGGCCTTGCGCCAGCCAGGGTCTGCATTCAAACCTTTCGTATACGCAACTGCAATAGAAACAGGGATGACGTCAACGAGCGTTATTAACGACGCCCCCATATCGTTCAAGGGAGCGCGTCCAGGCCAGATATGGTCGCCGAAAAACTATAACGGGGAATATCATGGAGCAGTAACGCTGAGGACTGCCCTTGCAAAGTCGCTGAACGCCGCAACTGTCCGGCTTGCAAACCAGGTTGGGGTAAAAAATATTATCGACACGGCCCAAAGACTGGGGATAAAAAGCCCGCTCCAGCCATATCTGCCTTTGGCCCTTGGGGCGTCAGACGTCACTCTTTTAGAGATGGTCCAGGCCTATTCCGTCTTTGCCGCAGGGAAGAAAATGGAACTTATTTCCTATGACCGGATCGAAAACAGGGATAAAATCGTCCTTGAAGAGATATATCCAAAACAGACAGAGGCGCTGGATGAAGATATTGTCAAAGAGATGCAGATACTCCTCGGAGCGGTCATCAGCGAAGGGACAGGAACAAAGGCAAAAGAACTCGGAAGACCTGTTTACGGGAAAACAGGCACTACGAATGATTTTTCAGATGCATGGTTTGTCGGATTTGATGAAAGACTGGCAGTAGGTGTATGGGTCGGCAGAGACGATCACACGCCAATCGGCAACAAGGAGACAGGCGCCATGGCAGCTCTGCCGATATGGATGGAGTTTATGAAACAGGTGGCGGCAGACACATCGGCAGCGAAGTAAAATGCTGCATTTTTGGGTTAATAATTATGGGTCTTCGCGTAATCGTGTGGGTCATTCTTGTCACAAATCATGTCATTCCACGACCACCCTCCGTCATTCCACGACCACCCTCCGTCATTCCACGA
>PGYF01000034.1:0-12830 GCA_002839535.1 Nitrospira bacterium HGW-Nitrospira-1 | reverse complement strand
GGAATGACGAAATCCCGTGTAAACGTTCCATTTGAATCATCTTAAGAATAGCCTTTTTCTAATATTTTTACCCACTCACATCCACGAAGACCCATAATTATTACACCCTGCGGTCTCTGCCGCAGGGTTCTTCACTTTTGGTTTTTCTCAACTTGCCTGTCAAAACTCATATCATCTATAGTATGATAATAAAATTTATTTGGAGAGCCTTTTGCAAAAGTAGTTTTTTTAGGGTAGTCGTTTTTAGGGTAGCCGCAAACTTTAGTTTGCGTGTTTTCTTTATTTTCCAAATGTATCGTAAAACGCAGGCTGAAGCCTGCGGCTACCAATATAGGACTTTTGCAAGAGCATCGAGAGAGAGATGAAGACATTCATAAAACTATTTGTCCTCCTACTGTTGGTGTTTTTGTTATCTCGAGCGGCAGGGGCTGCCGATGAAAGCTATCTTCATGCGCTCCGGCTGTTTAAGGGCGGAGATTATAAAAACGCTATAGTGCATCTTGAAAAATATGCTGCGCAAAGGCCTTCGCCTGCCGCGTATTATATGCTTGGATATGCCTGTTATGAACTTCGTGACTTTCATAAGGCACAGGAATATTTTGACGCCGCATATCTGATTGACCCTGATTTTGCCTATAATAAGATATTTGAGCATTCTGCTTTTATGGATGACGAGTTGAAACTTATTCATGAAGCGCTTGAACTCTCAGGGGGTAAGGAGCAGATTGCCTACTATGCTGATCTGGTCGGCAGCGGCCTGCCGCAGTTGCTGAACAACCTGGGCGGCCAGAAGATACGGGAAGAACTGCTCACGATTATCAGGGAATCTTACTGCTTTGATAAAATTTATCCGTTGGTTGTGAATGTATTCCAGTCAAGGTTTCACAAGGGGCATCTGATGTCGGTACTTTCCTGGCTGAAAACTCCTGTTGGCAGGAAGATGACGATGCTCGAGATCGAGGCAGGCAGTCCTGAGGGATTGAAAAAAATCGAGGCCTTTGGCAGCGAGTATGAAAAAATCGGGGAGCATCGGAAGAAGCTCTTGATAAGGCTCGAAAAAGCTGTCAATGCAACAGAGATGAATATCGAGGTTGTTTCCGTATCCCTGCTCGAAATGCTGAAGACCATGCAGTCGCAAATCACGGGAAGCAGGAGGATGGGTTCCGAACAGATTAATGCTATTGTTGAAAAGATACGAAATATACCGAGGGATCAACTGATGAGCAATGTCATGGTATCTATAGCCTGCACGTATAGAGATCTGAGCGATAAAGAGCTGGAGGCAGGGATACAATTTTATGAAACAGCTGCGGGAAAATGGTTCAATGGTACCAGTATCAAGGCGATTACGTCAGCGATAGGGAAGGCGTCAAGGGAGATCGGCGAGAAGACAGGAAAGTCCCTGAATATCCCTATATAAAATACTGCCTGATAATTCCAATCTCCATATTTGCTGAATCATAATTTACGAGAAAGGGCACAGCGCATGTTTGAAATAGCAGAAAAGGTACGGCTCTCCAATACAGTAACGCTTTTTAAAATAAAGGCGCCGGCAATAGCATCCAGGAGGAAGGCCGGACAATTCATTATGCTCCGCCTCAATGAATTCGGTGAACGGATACCGCTTACGATTGTTGATTCGGATACAGAAGATGGGACGATTACCATAATATTTCAGGCAGTGGGTAAGACTACCGGCATGCTGGCCGCGCTTGAAAAAGGGGCGGGTATTTTGGATGTTGTTGGTCCTCTGGGAAACCCGGCCCATATCGAAAATTTCGGCACGGCAGTGTGCATAGGCGGAGGGATTGGTATTGCGCCTGTATATCCGATATCTTCAGCATTGAAGAAAGCCGGCAATAAGGTTATTGCCATTATCGGCGCCCGAACAAAGGAACTACTGATACTCGAAGAGAAAATGCAGAAGATAAGCGATGAAATGATTGTGACAACCGATGACGGCAGTTATGGTCATCACGGTTTTGTAACACAAATCCTCCAGCAGCTTATTGATAAGAATACCCAAATAGATATTGTCTTTGCTATCGGCCCTGTTTTTATGATGAGTGCAGTCTGCGACCTGACACGTCAGTATGCATTGCCTACGATTGTCAGTCTGAACCCGATTATGGTGGATGGAACCGGTATGTGCGGCGCCTGCAGGGTTACTGTTGCCGGGAAAAACATGTTCGCCTGTGTTGACGGGCCGGAATTTAACGGCCATGATGTTGATTTTAATGAACTGATAAGAAGAAACAGAGGTTATTTTAAAGAGGAAAAGATGGCTATGGAGAAACTCACCTGTCATGAGGGCCCCAGATGCCATGAGAGATGACGTTGAAGCCCCTTGAGGATCAAAACACAAAACTGAAAATCCCCAGGCAGCATATGCCCGAGCATGACCCTCTGGAACGTATTGCAAATTTTCATGAGGTGCCTTACGGCTATACAAAAGAGCTTGCGATGAAGGAGGCTGCCCGTTGTCTTCAGTGCAAAGACCCGCAGTGTATCGCGGGCTGTCCTGTCAATGTGAATATCCCCAGGTTTGTCAGGCTTATAGCAGAAGGTAAATTTATCGAAGCGGCATGGAAGATTAAAGAAACCAATCTCCTTCCCTCCATATGCGGCAGGGTATGCCGCCAGGAAGACCAGTGTGAAAAGCGCTGTATACGCGCCAGGAAAGGGCAGGCTGTGGCGATAGGCGCCCTGGAGAGGTTCGCTGCGGATTACGAAAGAGAAAACAGTGAAGTTGCGATTCCGGAGATCCCTGCATGGACAGGGCAAAAGCTTGCTGTTGTGGGTTCAGGCCCTGCCGGGTTGACTGCGGCAGGAGAACTGGTCAAGAAAGGCCACAGGGTCACGATTTTTGAGGCGCTTCATGTGCCCGGCGGTGTTTTGATGTACGGCATCCCGAAGTTCAGGCTGCCTAAAAGCATCGTTAGGGCGGAGATCGAATACCTCAAGAGAATGGGAGTTGAGTTTGAATTCAATGCAGTGATAGGGAAGCTTTTTACTATTGATGATCTTTTTGCTGAAGGTTATGACGCTGTATTTGTGGGTACCGGCGCGGGGCTTCCCATCTTCATGAACATCCCAGGAGAAAACCTTGTCGGGGTCTATTCCTCAAATGAGTATCTTACACGGGTAAATCTGATGCGGGCGTATCAGTTCCCTGAATATGACACCCCTGTTTTACGGGGGGAAAAAGTTGTTGTTGTGGGCGGCGGAAATACAGCGCTGGATGCGTCAAGGACAGCCGGAAGGCTTTGTCATGGAGATGTAACGATTGCCTACCGCCGTTCAAAGGAAGAGATGCCGGCGCGAAAAGAGGAGATACGGCATGCTGAAGAGGAAGGCGTGAAATTTCTGTTTCTTACCGCCCCCACGAGATATATCGGCGGCCAGGACGGGAGGCTAAAGAAAGTGGAACTGGTAAAGATGAAACTTTCCAGTCCGGATGAGTCAGGACGGAGGAGGGCGGCAGCTGTTACGGGATCAGAATTCCAGATAGACGCTGACGTCGTAATTGTCGCTGTGGGCAATCTTATTAATCCGCTTATCCCCCGCACAAGCCCGGATATTGAGGTGGGCGGACGCGGCAATATTATTGTCGAACCTTCTACGGAGAGGACGTCAAAAAAAGGGGTGTTTGCAGGCGGTGATATTGTCCGGGGCGGGGCCACGGTTATCCTTGCTATGGGTGACGGAAGAAGGGCTGCGCATAACATACATGAATATCTGACAAACAGGAGCTGGTGAGAAAAGGTTATTTTTCTTTCCGGCTGAAAAAAGAGTCTCTCTGGTTATGGAACAATTATATAAAATAAAACTTCCTGAATTCGAAGGCCCCATGGACCTTCTTTTACATCTTATAAAAGAAAATAAGGTTGATATTTATGATATCCCCATATCCCTGATTACGGGCAGGTATCTTGAGTACATAGAGATCATGAAGGAGCTTGACCTTGAGATAGCAGGGGAATTTCTTGTTATGGCCGCCACCTTAATACAGATAAAATCAAGGATGCTCCTGCCGCCTGATGAAGAGGCGCCTCTGGAGGAGATGGAAGACCCGAGGCTTGAACTTGTGCAGCGCCTGCTTGAATATCAGACTTATAAGGACGCCGCCGCAATCTTAAAGGAGAGAGAAGATGAGGCGCGGAATATTTTCAGGAGGCAGCCCGAGGGGCTGGAAGAAGAGGAAACTTTGCTGCCCGAGCTTTATCTTTTTGACGTCAATCTCTTTGACCTGCTGGCAGCATTCAGAAAGCTTCTGGAGAATGCTCCGCCTGAAATGCGCACTATTATTACACGGGAGACGCTTACGGTAAAGGACAGGATGATGCATATTGCGGATATGATAGAAAACATTGAGAGTATTCGGTTTGAAGATCTTTTTAAGGAGGCCTTTACGAGGGTGCAGCTTATTGTTACTTTTCTTGCCCTTCTTGAACTCCTCAGACTCGGCCTGGCCAGAGTTTATCAGGAGAAGGAGTTCGGAAATATCTGGATAATAAATCCTCAAAACCAGGGGTCTGCAGGGACAGGACAGTCTGCTGATATATAAACAATAGTCAAAACTCAGAAGATGAAATTTAATGAATAAGCAAGAACTCCATTCCACGACTTGATCGGGGAATCCATACCCTATCCTGGATTGTCCGGTCAAGCCGGACAATGACAACAATATATAATATATAAATCTGGATTCGGAGACTGCCCCGACCCCCTGATCAAGTCAGAGGGCATGCTTGATGCGGGGGTCAAGCAGGACAATGACAGAATAAATTTGTTTTGACTTTTGACGCCCTGTGCTCTTGGCGCAGGGTTCTTCACGAGAATTTTACGTGAAATGGAAAGAAGCATAATTGAAGTTGATATAGGAGGAAGATGAAATTTAAAATTGATCTGCATGTGCATTCGAAATACAGCGGGGATACTGACTCCGAGCCTGAAGAAGCAGTTCTCCACGCAATCGGGTTGAACCTCCAGGGGATTGCCTTTACCGAACATTATTATTTTGCTGCCTCGGAGCATGCCGAGGGACTGAGGGAAAAGTATCGGGACAGGATACTGATCTTCAGGGGAGTGGAATTCTCGACGGAAGAAGGACATTGCCTTATCTTTGGAGTAGATACGGACAGCCTGGCGCTAAGGTATGCTCCGGTTGAAGACGTCATAAGGATGGTGACTATGCACGGCGGGGTAGTGATCCCATCGCACCCGTACCGGACAGGGAATAGTCTGGGCGACAGGGTCTATGATCTGAACGGCATTTCAGCAGTGGAAGGGTATAACGGGTACAATATGCATGTTTTTAACATTAGGGCTATCGAGGCGGCCAGGGCCTTGAACCTGTCGTTTACCGGAGGCTCTGATGCGCATGCTCCCGGCGAGGTTGGCTCCTGCTTTACTGAATTTAACGATGAAGTAACCGCTGATAATTTTATCGAATTGTTAAAACTGGGCAATTACCAGGGCGTGGACACCAGAAAGATCAGCAGATGGATATTCTGACGGAAGATATGGAACTGATAGAGGGTGGGACGCCTGCTCCGGCTCGAATTATGGATAGGGTAATGGAAGAATATCGAACTGATAATTCTCATGATGTGTGGAGGGGTTTAGAACTGCAAGGAATGGTGGCGGTGCAGGGATTCGAACCCCGGACACTGCGAATATGAGTCGCATGCTCTACCACCTGAGCTACACCGCCAGGTAAATACAGTGAAAAGTAAACAGCAAATCAGTTTAAAGCGAAAAGCCAAAATATTCAATAAATGAATAGCGGGCGATATTCCCCGTGGTCTTGCCGGAGGGAATCTCAATGCCGAAAAAAATTATAACAAAAAGTACATGCTTAATAAAAGAGGCTGAACCTGCGTGTCCGTATATTTATCAGAACTGCTATTGAAATATAGTTGGAGAGCAGCGCCGTCCCCCCATAGCTCATGAACGGCAGGGGTATCCCTACCACGGGCATGATGCCGAGGGTCATGCCGACATTCACAAAAAAGTAAATAGAGAACATGAAGGTGATGCCAAGGGCAAGCAGCCTCCCGAAGTCGTCTTTTGCCTTGCCGGCGGTGTCCAGCCCGCGTAAGATTAGCAATAAATAGAGGGACAACAGGAAAACCGAACCGACAAATCCCCATTCTTCGGCGAACACTGCAAAGATGAAGTCAGTATGTTTTTCAGGCAGAAACCGGAAGGGGCCCTGTGTGCCTTTTAAATACCCTTTGCCGAGAAACTCGCCGGAGCCGACAGCTATTTTTGACTGGTTGATGTGATAGCCTATCCCGGCGGGGTCTACCTGAGGGTCTATAAATGCTATAAGCCGGTTTTTCTGATAATCTTTCAATCCGGTCCACATGATATTCCCAAGAAAAGGCAGGGATATTATTCCAATGACGACTACCATGATGATGACTTTTTTATGCAGGCCTTTTGCGAGGGAAACAGACATGAAGATGAGAAGGACTACAATGGCAGTCCCGAGATCAGGCTGCTTAAAAAGGAGCGCAAAGGGGACAAAAACAATGAAAAAAAATACCCGCAGCAGACCAGTTACCCCGAGAGATTCCCGTGAGAAGCTGTAGTAGTTTGCAAGCATGATGATGAACATGAGCTTAAAAAATTCCGATGGCTGAAATGATAAAGGTCCCAGGCTTATCCATCTCTGCGCGCCCATGCCTGTCCTTCCTGAAATCAGGACAATGAGCAGGAGTATCAGGCCGGTTACATAAACAGGGAGCGCTATGCGGCCAAGCCAGATGTAATCAAAGCTGATAAAAAGAATTAGCGCCAGGATACTGATTACAAGCCAGACTATCTGTTTAATATAAAAGGACGCCTGGCCGGCGTCTCCTGCTGAGGGCTGTCGTGTTGCGCTGAATATGGTAAGTATGCCTATTATGGATATGAGGATAACGATCGAAAGCGTCAGCCAGTCAAAATTCCGTATGAGTCTTCTGTCAATCCTGAACATGCATCAGTTCCTTTTTTCTCTCTTTGGAGAGCATATAGGCCTCTATTGCTTTTTTTGCTATGGGCGCTGCCGCGCTGCCGCCGTGTCCGCCGTGCTCTACGAATACGGAAAGCGCGATCTCGGGCTTATCCACAGGAGCAAAAGCTACGAACCATGCGTGGTCTCTGAGATTTTCGGCAAGATATTTTGAGTCTTTTTTTAACCCGACGACCTGCGCAGTTCCTGTTTTGCCTCCTATGACAATAGCGTTGGATTTTGCAGCAGATCCTGTGCCGCCGGGTTCATTTACAACCCCTTTCAGGGCTTCCCTGATAGTATCGAGTGTCTCGGGCCTGACAGCAGCTTTTCTGATGAGTACAGGCTCGGAAGTCTTAAGGATGGAAGGCCTGTATACATTGCCGCCGTTAGTCACAGCATTGATCATGACAGCCATCTGAACGGGTGTTGTGGACACATATCCCTGCCCTATGGAATTTATAAATGTCTCACCGAGAAACCACCCTTCTTTTTTCGTCTCCTGTTTCCATCTGGAGTTGGGAATCAACCCTTTTCTCTCCCTGCCGATCGAAATGCCTGTCTCTTCTCCAAGACCGAACATGATTGCGTAGTTATATATTTTATCAAAGCCGGTTCTCTTCCCTGCCTCGTAAAAATAAACATCGCATGACTCCACAAGGGCGCGGTGCAGAGACACTATGCCGTGCCCGGTTTTCTTCCAGCAGCCGAAATGCCATTTGCCGTAATTTATTCCGCCTTTGCAATCTACTTTGGTTGAAGTATCAACGGCATTTTCTTCGAGGGCAGCGATAGCGGTTATTATTTTGAAAGCCGATCCAGGGGGGTACTGGCTCTGAATAGCCCTGTTGAGCATCGGCACTTTTTTGTTGTTTATAATGGTGTTCCAGTCATCAGCGCTTATGCCCTTGGCAAAGCTGTTGGGGTCAAAAGACGGAGAACTGACCATGCCGAGAATTTCTCCTGTATCAGATTTTAGCGCAACCAATGCGCCTGCTTTTTCCTCAAACGCGTCTTCTGCTGCTTTTTGAAGGGCCATGTCTATGCTCAGAGAGAGATCAGAACCTTTAACCGCCGGGTTTTCTTTCAATAACCTGATTTCCCTGCCTATAGCATCAACCTCGATTATTCTTTGTCCGGGGGTTCCCCTTAAAGATTTGTCATAGAGTTTTTCGACCCCCCATTGGCCGATGAAGGCGTCTGGTGGCACGTCTTTGAATCCAGGGTCTTTGGACTGTCCTGGAGTCAATTTGCCGAGATATCCAATCACATGAGCGCCAATGCCGCCATAGAGATATTCCCTGCTGACCTCGATATCAATAAAGAGACCGGGGAAGTCAGAGCGTCTGGCCTTGATATAGCTTACTTCATTATAAGACAGCCCCTCCTTTAGTCTTACCGGCGTAAAAGGGCTCTGGGCTTTTCTGTTTAACTTAACTCTTAATTCATCCTCAGGCATATGCAATACTGCGGCAAGGGACGGGATATTGTTATTATCGAATTCTTCCGGGATTACAGCGGCGCAGAAATACGGGGTATTTTTTACCAGGGGGATTCCGTTTCTGTCGAATATAATGCCGCGTGGGGCAGAGACCCTGATAACCCTCAGCCTGTTTGATTCAGATGTCTTTCTGAGGTCATCTCCCTCGAGGAACTGCAGCTGCCATAACCTCAGAAGAATGATCAGAAATCCCAAAAGAACAAGATAACCTGCTATGGCTATTTTCTGCGCCTCAGGTTTTTCAGTCTGCATTTTCAGGCCTCATGAAGATTCCTGCCGAGGCGTTTATCAGAGATTGCATGGTTGTAGTAAACAGGGCTGTTGCGGGATGTGTCGGAGGTTTATCAAAGAGAGACAAAGACAAAAATACAACGGTATTGCCTGTGAATGTAAGAAACGCAGCAGCGACAGTCCCTAATAACGGCGTCCAGCTCAGGAAGTTCCCTGATATAAAAGACGCTGATAAGAGACCAACCATTCCCTTGGCAAGCATGTTCGGTCCGAGCATAGCAGAGGACAGGCTGTCTTCAAGGGCCCCGATGAGAACTCCGGACAGCAGCCCGGATGTCCCGCCATATCGTATCCCGATAAAATAAACCGCCAGTACGGTGAGGTTCGGAGAAATTGCAAGAATGGATATGCTGCTTTGCAATAAGAAAGCCAAAAATATGATGAGGGCCAACCAGAGGTATTTCACTTGATTATTAAAACTTCCTCCAGCTTTGAGTCCTCAATATACGGGGTCACCTCTATATGCTGGAAGTGGCCTGTCCCCTTTTTGTCTATTTTTGATATAAAGCCTACGGGAATTCCCGGCGGGAATAGCTGGTCTAGCCCTGAGGTGATGACGATGTCTCCTGTCTTTATCTCTTCTTCATAGGGGATATACTGGAGGATGAGATTCTTTCTGCCTGTGCCTGATATTATCCCTTCTCTCCTGCTTTCCTGAAGCCTTACGGCAGCGGAAAAATTAATATCTGTCAGCAAAAGGAGTTTCGCATAGGATTTCGTAACATTGAATATCTTGCCTGCAAGGCCTGTTGGTGTGATAGCGCTCATATCTTTGGCAACCCCTTCCTTTTGCCCTTTGTCAAGGACAAGGGTGTGAGACCACTGGTCTGTCCCTCTTGAGAGCGCCTTGGCTGCTGTTACGTATCTCTGCCGGCTTTCACGCAGTCCCAGCAGCTCGTTCAGGCGTTTGTTTTCAATGGCGGCCTCCTGGTATTTCGCCCTTTCCATGAGAAGTTCATCAATGCGTTTTCTGAGAAGCTTATTGTCTTCATCCCTGATCGCGAGCTTTTTGAAGGGCGATGCAATTGAGTCAGTTACTGATTTGGTGAAAGCATGAGAGGCATTCAGGATATTGTCTATGAAATGAGTTGAAAAGAGATTGCCTTTCCGGCTCTGGTATGTCATCAGGATAAAGGAAAGGCTCAATACCAAAAGAAAAAAAAGAACGTTTTTTTTAGACATTACTAATTCAGCGCGATTCTTCGAAGCAATTCAAGCTCATCCAGCATCTTGCCGACCCCATGGACAACCGCTGTCAGCGGGTCTTCAGCCACAATAACCGGAAGGCCGGTTTCCTGCTTGATCAGGGAATCGAGCCCGCGGAGAAGGGCGCCCCCGCCTGCCAGCACAATGCCTCTGTCTACAATGTCGGAGGCGAGTTCAGGAGGAGTATTCTCCAGGGCGGCTTTTATGGTATCCAAAATAATATTTATCGGTTCCGATAAAGCCTCGCGTATTTCATCTTCATTAATGGTTATTGTCTTGGGTATGCCGGATATGAGGTCCCTTCCCTTAATGTCCATTACCTGTTTTTCAGGGCTGCCTGAACTAAAGGCCGACCCTATCTCTATCTTTATCCGTTCGGTTGTCATCTCCCCGATCATGAGATTATACCTTCTCTTAATATATGCCATGATCGCCTCATCCATCTTGTCCCCTCCTACTCTTACGGCCTTACTGTATACAACACCGTCCAGAGATATTACTGCAATGTCTGTTGTGCCGCCGCCTATATCAACGATCATGTTCCCGGAGGGTTCTCCGACAGGCAGGCCAACACCGATAGCAGCCGCCATAGGTTCTTCAATCAGGTAAACTTCTCTTGCTCCCGAAGCTTCAGCAGCGTCTTTTACCGCCCGCTGTTCCACCTGGGTAATACCCGAGGGCACGCCGATGATGACCCTTGGGGAAACAAAGCTCCGCCTGTTGTGGACTTTCTTGATGAAGTATTTGAGCATTTCGTTTGTTGCGTCGAAATCTGCAATAACGCCGTCTTTCATCGGACGTATGGCCATGATATTTGCCGGTGTTCTGCCGAGCATCTTTTTTGCCTCAATTCCTACTGCAATGGTTTTTTTATTGTCTTTCCTGATAACAACAACAGAAGGTTCGTCGCAGACAATGCCCTTTCCTTTTACATAAACGAGGGTGTTTGCAGTGCCCAGGTCTATAGCGAGATCGTTTGAGAATAATCCGAGTATATTTTGTAAAAACATGTTACCCCCACAAAATTATTATGTTTCTATTACGACAGTCCCGGCGATTTCATCGCCTAACCGCATGCCGGCCTTGCTTCCGAGGAGGAGAGTAAATTCTAAAACAAATACAAGAAAAAGAAATATCCATCCGGTCCAGGGCACAGGCCAGAAAATATATCCTGCAGCAAACGTGCTGTTTCTTAAAATGGAATCCCTGAAGGTGCAAGGGGCGTTAGTTTTAGCAGAGACAACCTTCAGCTTGATTAACTTTTTCCCGATGCTCCTGCCGTCAAAAAAACCGTCCCCTAAAAGGATGTAGGCAAGTCCTGCATAAAAACCAGCTTTTGGAATTATCTCCATGACTGCAGCTACGAGAATGAAGTCAAGAATTTTGGCTGCAGTTCTGAGAAGAAGCCCTGCATTTCTTTGTTCCTCGGACATTAAGAATACTAACAAAAGCCTTTAATATTTTTCAAATATAACATTTTTGGCGGATTAGAGCTTGGCGATTTGAATAATATCTAAAACCTATTGTATGGACTGGAAAAAAGAGCATGTTTTTTCCAATATCTTGCCCTAAAAGGCTAAATAAGTGAGTTATCTCTGATTTCTTGTATGTTCGACCTCTTGTTGCTTTTTCCCGGAAAACCTCATAATATTAATCACTTATTCCAAAAGGGGAGGGGTTCCATATTTGGCAAGTAAAGCTCGGGGAAAAAAAGAAGATGTAGATTCTTATCGGCATGAAGCTGTGACGTGTGTTGACTACTGAAAAATGAAACTCAAGATTCCCTATTTCAGACAGGAGAAAAATACTACATGCGGAGTTGCATGTGTGAAAATGGTTTTTGCGTTTCATGGAAAAGAAATCAGCGAATTTGAGCTGGAAGATGTTTGCGAAACAAGCTGGTTTGGAAACACTTGTGGAGAGATTGTTGAAGGAATTAAAAAGCTTGGATTTTATGCTGAAGAAATAGATCAGATAACTATCAAATATCTTACAGCCCAGCTCAATAAAAAATATCCATTTATAGCGCTCATAGACCCTGCTGTTTTATATGGAGGGATCGAAGGATTCGGACATTTTGTTGTTATTACAGGGATTGAAGATGATAGAATATACTATCACGATCCTGATTTGAACAAAGATTTATCAAAAAATATAGCTGATTTTATGAAGGCGTGGAAAAAATTTTCATGTAAAGGAGTAAGGATATGGAAATCTTTGAAAAAGTAAGGAAATATCTCTATGAAAATATCGGGCATATGACTACAGCAGGCACACCCAAATATGACCTGAAAGAAAATATATGGAAAGTGCCTGTGCTCTGCAAAACTGAAAGGGGAATAATTATTGTTGGAGAATTTCATACTGATAAAAACGGCAATTTTACCAATATCCCTACAAAGGAAGAGATGCTGAAAACCGTTAAGCAAGAGATGAAGAAACTTCCTTTTCTTTATTACGGGACAAAAAAGGAATTGGACAAACAGAAGATTAAACCGGTTGCTGTATAAAGGATAAGTTGAGGTAGGGTTTGGCGAGGAAGGTTAAAAAGAAAGAAGACATAGAAGCCTATCGACATGAAGCCGAGACCCGTAAGAATGCTGTGCCTGTCGGTATGGCTTCTTATGACACATCCAGGCCGAAGCCGAAGAAATATGACTACGACCCACACCTTGACCCCCAACTGGTATGGTCAGGGAAGAAAGAGCATACCTCCTTTGAAGTTTCTGCCGTATCCCTGCATATCCATGAAAGAATAGCTCCGGAAGCCATTATCCGTTTGATCAAGAGGGAAGACCCACAAATAGATCTTTTCGCAAAACCTGAGAT
>PGYF01000033.1 GCA_002839535.1 Nitrospira bacterium HGW-Nitrospira-1 | reverse complement strand
TCAGGCGCAGGCGGCCAGAGCGTTAATACAACATATTCGGCTGTCCGTATTGTGCATGAACCGACAGGGCTTGTTGTGCAATGTCAGGATGAACGCTCCCAGACCAAAAACAGGGACAAGGCTATGAAGGTCCTCCGCGCAAGGCTGTACGAGCTCCAGATGGAAGAAAAGGACAAAGAGCGGGCACAGGAGAGGAAATCCCAGGTAGGTTCCGGTGACAGAAGCGAGAGGATCAGGACATACAACTATCCCCAAAACAGGGTAACAGATCATCGCACCGGCTTAACGCTGCATAAGCTTGAGCAGATTTTGGAAGGAGACCTTGACGAGCTCCTTGATAACCTTATCACTGATTTTAATGCAGCGAGATTACGGGAAGTCTGAGCTTAACTCACCTTCCCCGCAAGCGACGTCAAGCATAAGGCTGAATATAGCACTTTCGCTCATTCTCGCTGCGCTCCGAGGCTTTTGCCTCTTTATCTCAAATAATACTTTAGGAATATCGGCAAAAGAATCCGCTCAAATACTATACCCCGCCTTGAACCGGTCTGAAATTTATGGGCCATTGACGAAGACGACCTCCGTGCCTGTTTGTTCCCCCAATCTCTTATGAGACTGCTTGACGCCATAAAATCCTCATCTGACTATCTTGAGAAATCAGGCGTCGAAGATTCCCTTGTTGACGCCGAACTTCTGGCGCTGCATGCTGCCGGCATAGACAGGCTCAGGGCATACATGGATAATCCGGAAATAGACCGGAGACTCTCCTCGAAGATCAACAGGCTTATGAAGCGGAGAGCAGGGGGAGAACCCTTACAGTATATCATCGGACAGGTTGACTTTCTCGGCCTCAGGATCAGGGTGGGGAAAGGCGTATTGATACCAAGGCCTGAGACAGAGCTGCTCGTGCAGGAAGCTATAAAGACAGTAAAGCGTAATGAGTTATGGGTAATGGGTAAAGAAAAAAACTCATCACGCATTACGCATTACGCATCACGGTCTTTTCTCGATTTGTGCACCGGAAGCGGATGCATTGCGCTGGCGTTGGCGAAAGAATTTCCGGGCGCCCGGATTTATGGGACTGACGTCTCGGCAAGGGCGATAAAGTATGCAAAGGGGAATGCTGATTATAACGGGATTAAGAATGTTATGTTCCTGAAGGGCTCATTGTTCGGCCCTGCAAAGGAACATATAGCCTTTGATCTCATCACCGCAAACCCGCCCTACATCCCAACACCTGACATCGCAGGACTTCAGAGAGAGATAAAAGACTGGGAGCCTGTCGAGGCATTGAACGGGGGCAAAGACGGTCTTGATTTTTACCGGAAAATCCTTTCAAAGGGTCGAGGATACCTGAAAGAGCACGGCTGTATTCTCCTGGAATTGGGCTTCGGACAGTCAGAAGATGTGAGAGAGATCGCAAGGGGTTCAGGGTTTAAAAATATATCCGTAAAAAAAGATTTTGCAGGGATAGACAGGATACTGGAGGCGGAGGGTTAACCCACCATAATTTATAAATTTCAAACAAATCGTCCAGAAATAAGGCGGAGTATGGTATTGGAGAATGAGCGAGAGTGCCATATTCCGCCTGATTTCTACTATAGTTCCGGCCATAGTTTATGAATAATGCAGGCTAATAAAGTTTTCCTCCATAACCCGGCTTTTATGCTAAAATACCCCCTATGACTGAGAAAAAAGGTATTGTTTATCTTGTCGGCGCAGGCCCTGGTGATATCGGACTGCTTACTGTAAAGGGCATGCGCTGTCTCGAGAAGGCTGAGGTTGTCATTTATGATTTCCACCTGAACGCACAGATACTTAACTATATTGACAATGACGCCGAATTCATCTACGCCGGCAAGCGCGGCGGTCATCACACCATGACGCAGGATGAGATAAACGCAGCGATCCTGCAAAAAGCAAAAGAAGGAAAGCGCGTTTGCCGCCTGAAAGGGGGAGACCCTTTTGTCTTTGGCAGGGGCGGAGAAGAGGCCCTGATACTCGCAAATGAGGGAATACCTTTCGAGGTTGTGCCGGGCGTCAGCTCTGCTATTGCTGCGCCGGCATACGCAGGTATTCCGCTTACTCACCGGCTGTATTCTTCATCCTTTGCGGTTATTCCCGGATATGAAGATATGACAAAAGAAAAATCATCCATTGATTGGGCAAAACTTGCAACCGGAGTCGGCACCCTGGTATTCCTTATGGCTGTCAAAAATATTGACCTCCTGACAGAAAAACTTATTGAAAACGGCAGAAGCCCTGACACCCCTGTTGCTGTCATACGCTGGGGGACACGGCCGGACCAAAAGACACTCGTCAGCACATTGAAAGATATAGCAAAGCTTGTCAGGGAAAAAGACATCAGGCCCCCTGCGGTCACTGTAGTCGGTGACGTCGTAAATCTCCGCAATGAATTGAACTGGTACGAAAAAAAACCAATGTTCGGGCATCGTGTCCTGGTCACAAGAGAACACACAGCGGGGTTCGGGTTGCTTGAGGAACTCGGGGCAGAGGTCATCCAGTTCCCTACCATAGAGATAGCGCCGCCGGAAAATTGGGATGCGCTCGACAGGGCCATAGACTTGATAGAAGGCTATGACTGGATAATATTTACCAGTTCCAATGGCGTCAAATATTTCTTCAGCAGGCTTTTCGAAAAGGACATGGATATTCGTGAACTCAAAGGGTTAAAGATATGCGCCATAGGCACAAAGACCGCAGACGCAATAAGGCAATTCGGCATCAAGGCGGATCTGGTGCCTGAAAGCTTCAATGCCGAGGGACTAATTGAAACATTTATTGCAGAAGTCAAAAATCAAAAATCAGAAGTCAAAAGTGCGGAAGAGCAGAAGCGCGGAAGCGCGGAAGGTATTCAAAATGCCAACCCCCAACCCCCAACCCCTAAACTTTTTAAGGGTATTCGATTCCTCCTGCCCCGCGCAGAGGTTGCGAGAGAGATTTTCCCTGATAAAATAAGGGAACTGGGAGGAATAATCGATGTGCCTGTTGCATACAGGGCTGTCAAACCGGAAATGCGCGGCAAGAGGCTCAGGCGTTTTTTAAAAGAAGGCCGGATTACCATTGCAACATTCACCAGCGCCGCCACATTCAATAACTTCAGGGAAATACTCAAAGAAGAAGCTGACGAACTCCTCAAGGGTGTTGCGATTGCGGTCATCGGACCGGTTACTGCGAGGGCAATAGAAAAAACAGGCCTCAAGGTGCAGATTATGCCTATGGAGGCAACGGTCGAAGCTATGGTTGAAGAGATAAGAATATGGGCGACCAAAGACCAATAAGCCCACATAATTCATAAGCCATGGTGAGAATAAGGCGGAATATGGCATCCTCGCTCATTCTCGCTGCGCTCCGGGGGTTTTGCCTTGCAGATTACCGATAAAGACGCCTACCGGACTGACCCGGAGAAGCTGCGCTCCCTGCTTTCAAATATCTTCTTGCGCCCTATGATTACCTTTTATCCCCAGGTCTTTTGGATCGTATGGAAAAGCAGCAGAAAGGCTGTAAGGGGCGATTATGACAGTAGTGATTGGGCACGCAGCAGCTTTGACATATTACGGGCGCTTGAAAATGTCGGGGTGCGTTTTGAAATAACCGGAATGGATAACATGAGAAGATCCGAGGGGCCTGTTGTTTTTATCTCCAATCATATGAGCACGCTTGAGACCTTTGTACTGCCCTGTATTATACAGCCGATAAAAGAAACCACTTTTATCGTGAAACAGGGTCTGGTGAGCATGCCTGTTTTCGGCCCTGTTATGCGTTCAAGAGATCCTGTTGTTGTCGGCAGGGTGAATCCACGGGAAGACCTCAGGACTGTTCTGGAAGAAGGCGCAAAAAAACTTGCTGCGGGCAGGTCCATAGTAGTTTTCCCGCAGAGCACACGCTCACCGGCCTTTAATCCTGCGGAATTCAATACTCTCGGGATAAAGCTTGCCTTAAAGGCAGGCGTCCCTGTTGTGCCTGTAGCGCTGAGGACCGACGCATGGGGCGCCGGTAAAATCATAAAAGATTTTGGCCGCGTGGACAAAAACAAAAGAGTCTGCTTTGCCTTTGGCAAACCAATGGAGATTAAAGGCCGGGGCGCTGAGGAGCATCAGAAAGTTATTGCTTTCATACAGGACAATCTCGCCAAGTGGAAGAGAGAAGATGAAAATCGGGAACAAGTAACCGGCCCCGCATGAGCCTTCATGAGATAGACAGCGCATTATTTTTCCTTATCAATAAAAATCTGCAGAACGGTTTTTTTGATGTAGTGATGCCCTTTGTGACTAATCGCGCAGAGATGGTTTTTCTCGGCCTGGCGCTCTGGACAGCAGTAAAGGAGAAAAAGGCGGTCTGGCGTTTCCTGTTTGTTTCTCTCTTTGCCGTTGCATTGGCAGACGGCTCCGGGCATGTTTTAAAGGATATGATTGCAAGAGTGCGGCCCTGTAATACATTCACAGACATAAACCTGCTGGTCGGGTGCGGACGTTCTTATTCCATGCCCTCCAATCATGCCGCCAATGCCTTTGCCTTTGCGATGACCTTCTTTTTTCTTCGCAGAAATATTACAGGCTATTTTTTTCTTGCTGCCGCAGCGGTTATAGGGTTATCACGGGTGTATGTCGGGGTGCATTATCCCTCTGACATTTGCGCCGGCGCTCTACTTGGCGCGTCTACAGCTTATGCGGCAATTCGGATTTATCGCTGGGGTGAAAGAATATATGTAAAAAAAGTTTATGGTGAGGCCCTGGCTTTGTCACTGCTCCTCATAAGCCTTTTCAGGATATACTTTATCCTGACAGGCCCCTTTGACCTGAGCCCTGACGAGGCGCATTATTGGGAATGGTCAAGGCATATTGACTGGAGTTATTACTCAAAGGGCCCTATGATCGCATATCTCATATACATAGGGACCGCTCTCTTTGGCGATACTGTATTGGGCGTCAGGGTATTTGCAGTCGTCTTCTCTGCTCTAAGCAGTTTTTTCCTTTATCGGACAGGAAAAGAACTCTACGACGAAAAGACCGGACTTGCCTCCGCCCTGTTGATCCAGATAGTTCCTCTGTATTCCGTATATGGCATACTGTTTACCATTGATTCGCCGTTTATTTTTTTCTGGGCCCTTTCACTTTACCTCTTCCATAAGCTGCTGCAACGTCAGATGTGTGAAGGCTGTAAAACAACATTTGATCATTACTGGATACTCTTCGGCGTCTCTGTTGGTCTGGGATTGCTGACAAAATACACCATGGCATTTTTCTATGTCTCCGGATTTCTCTATCTGCTCTTACGGAAAGACGTACGGAGGCTTTTAATCACCCCGGGGCCTTACTTGGCCGCAATCGTCAGTCTGGCTGTTTTCAGCCCTGTGATATTCTGGAACGCTGCAAATGGATGGGTCACGCTGAAACATACAGCAGGACAGGCGCACGTTGCAGAGGGCATAAAAATATCCACAACAAGTTTCCTTGAATTTATCGGCTCGCAGCTCGGAGTTATTACCCCTGTTCTCTTTATACTGATCTTTTTGGCTCTCTGGAAAATGAGGAAGACGCAAAAAGGCGCATTCCTCTTCTGGCTCTCAATGCCGACTGTTATTTTCTTTGTCCTGAAGAGCCTCCAGGGAAAGGTACAGGCAAACTGGGCCCTGCCCGGATATGCAGCAGGCTTTATAGCCTTTTCAGCCTACTATATAAAAGACCTTGCACTCTCGAAAAAAAGAACGAAGATGCTGATACTCTCAGGTATGGCATTATCTTTGCTTATCACCTTCTTTGCGCACTTTCCCTCAGCGCTCCATCTTCCCCAGGAAAAAGATCCGACGAAAAAACTTGTCGGATGGAAGGAGCTGGGCATTGAAGCAAGCCGGGTATATGATGAAATGACGCCTGCCGGTCCGGTGTTTGTTTTTTCTGACAGTTATCAAGTTGCAAGCGAACTCGCTTTTTATATGGACGGTCATCCGGCAACCTATTGTATCAATCTCGGCAGACGAATGAACCAGTATGACCTCTGGCCCGGATTCGAAAATTTTATCGGTCACCATGCTGTTTTTGTGAGGAAAGATACCCAGCATCTGCCGGAAACCGTAAAAAATGCCTTTGATAATTGCGATCAAAATATAATTACTCTCAAGACCAAACACAAGAAAATAATGAAATTTACGATATTTAAGTGTTATGCTTTTAAGGGCATGAAAATGAAACAGACAGAGAGTTTTTGATGACAATTTCTATTGTAATACCGCTCTTCAATGAAGAAGAAAACGTCAGGGAGCTGCACAGGAGCCTGAAGCCGGTCATGGACTCGCTCGGGGATGAATACGAAATCATCTTTATTGACGACGGCAGCGCCGACAATACACTCCCATTGCTCCAGGAAATCCAGGCCGCAGACGATACTGTAATCGTACTAAGCCTCAGGAGAAACTTTGGCCAGACAGCGGCGTTTGCTGCCGGCTTCGATTACTCAAGAGGCGACATTATCGTAACCATGGACGGAGACCTGCAAAACGATCCAAAGGACATTCCGAAATTGCTCGAACTGATGAAAGACAACGATCTGGTAAGCGGATGGAGAAAAAAAAGAAAAGACCCCTTTCTCTCAAGAAGGCTCCCTTCTATAATCGCCAATCTCCTGATCAGTAAAGTCACCGGCGTAAACCTCCACGATTACGGGTGTTCCCTGAAGGCGTACCGTAGAGACGTCATCAAAAGCCTGAAACTCTACGGCGAAATGCACCGTTTCATACCGGCGGTTGCGAGTTGGTACGGCATCAGAATAGCAGAGGTTGAGACAACACATCATCCGAGACTCCGTGGAAAATCCAAATACGGCTTATCAAGGACGATGAAGGTCGTGCTTGATCTGATCACAGTCAAGTTCCTGCAGAGTTTCTCTACTAAACCCCTGCAGTTCTTCGGGCCAATAGGGCTTTTTAGCGGCGCCCTGGGATTTCTTATCTCTCTGTATCTGAGCGTTGACAAGATGTTTTCCGGCAAAGATATCGGGGGACGTCCTCTGCTGCTTCTTGGCGCATTGCTGATCATAGTCGGCATTCAGTTTATCGGCATGGGTCTCTTGGGAGAGATGATGGTGCGTGTATATCACGAAACGCAAAAAAAACCTATCTACGTTATTAAAAAAGTCATTGGCCCTGTCAGCAAATAAGGCATTCATATTCCTGCTGAAATTGGCGGTAAGTTCCCTGGCCTTGTATATGGTCTTTTCCAGGGCAGACATGGGACACACCTTCTCTATAATGAAAAGCATCGGCCCTTTTTACTTTTTCTCGGCGGTTTTTCTCTATATTTTTTCCCAACTGATATCTTCCTTCAGATGGAAACTCCTTCTGCCTGAAAATTTCACAATAAAAAAACTGTTTTCAATATACATGATCGGCGCATTCTTCGGAAGTTTTATGCCGGGGATCATCGGCGGCGATGCTGTGCGGGCTTATTACCTGAACAAAAAGGCAAAGAAGATGAGCCTCACCCTTGCGTCTATCTTCATGGACAGGTATCTCGGGTATGTCAGCCTGATGCTAATCGGCATTTCAGCAGCTCCCTTTGCCTTTCACTATTTTGTGGATTCATCGTACAAATGGTTGATGCCTGTTATCTTTGCGGCCTTTATCGTCGGCAGTTTTCTTTTCTTCAATCTCCAGCTTGGCAAGAGATTCAGGGGCATATCAGAGTTCTATGAATACTTCATTACCCTGAAAACACAGAAACGCACGATAATAAAGGCTGTGCTCATCTCCTTTCTCGTACAGTTTCTGAATTTTCTCATGGTTGGCATCCTTGCTGCCGGTATGGGCGCAAAAATCCCCCTCCTCCTGCTCTTTGTTTTTCTGCCGATTATTATAACCATCACCACGATACCGGTCTCTATATCAGGACTTGGCGTCAGGGAAGGGGCTTTTGTCATCCTCCTTGGGCTCATCGGAGTCAAACCTGAAGTTGCAACATCCCTTTCCCTCGCATGGTTTTTCTCGGTATTTGCCGGGAGCATCCCGGGGCTTGTCATATATTTTGCGCTTACTAAAAAAACAGAAAAGGTCGAGGTTTAATTACATGGGTATTATGGACGACAACAGACATCTTGAGGAGACAGATAAAAAATATATCTGGCACCCGTTCACCCAGATGCAGGAATGGAGATCAGAGACCCCAATAATTATTACAGAAGGCCGCGACTGCTTTATCAAAGACATCTACGGGAGGTGGTATCTGGACGGGGTATCATCTTTATGGGTGAATATCTTCGGCCACAGGAAAAAAGAGATCAATGATGCGATCAGGGAACAGCTCGACAAAATAGCCCACAGCACCATGCTCGGATTAAGCAATGTGCCGGCCATCAAACTGGCTGAAAGGCTTGTTAAGCTTGTTAACGCTTCATGCGTTACGCCTCACGCCCCACTAACCAAAGTTTTTTACTCTGATAACGGTTCAACCGCTGTTGAGGTTGCCGTTAAAATGGCCTTTCAGTACTGGAAGCACAAAGGGGCCATGGGGAAAAACAGTTTTCTCTGCCTTAATAACGCATATCACGGTGATACAATCGGAGCGGTAAGCGTCGGCGGGGTTGACTTATTCCACAATACCTTTGGGCCTCTTTTATTTAAGACCTTCAAGGCGCCATCGCCTTATTGCTACAGATGCGAACTCGGGGAAGAATACGCAAAATGCAGTTTGGCCTGCATCAAAAAAATGGAAGAGACCCTTAGAGTCCATCATGACAAAATAGCGGCAGTAATTATCGAACCCCTTGTGCAGGCCGCAGGCGGGATGATCGTTGCCCCCCATGGTTATCTCGGAGAAGTCCGCAAGCTCTGTAGTAAATACAATACGCTTCTTATTGCCGATGAAGTTGCGACCGGATTCGGACGCACCGGCAAAATGTTCGCATGTGAACATGAAGATGTTGTGCCTGATATAATGTGTCTTTCAAAGGGAATAACAGGCGGATATATGCCTCTTGCCGTTACCCTTGCTACAGAAGAAATTTATACTGCTTTTCTCGGTGAGTTTAGAGAATTGAAAACATTCTTCCATGGTCACTCCTATACCGGCAATCCCATAGCCTGCGCAGCAGCCCTTGCATGTCTGGATATATTTGAACATGAAGAGACCTTAAAAAACCTTGTGCCCAGGATAGCTATCCTCGAAAAGTGGCTCAAGGATATCAGTGAGTTTGTTCATGTTGGCGATGTGAGAAACAAGGGGCTTATGGCAGGGATAGAGCTGGTCAAAGATAAAAAGGCCAAAGAGGCTTATGCGTGGGAAGATAAAACAGGGTGGAAGGTTGCTCATCATGCCAGGGATAACGGAGTGTTTATACGGCCCCTGGGGAATGTTATTGTCATCATGCCGCCCCTTAGTATCAGCAATGAAGACCTTGCCGGGATGCTTGCTGTAATAAAAGATGCTATTATTTCAGTAACGTCATGAGCAAAAAAACCGTCATATACCTTGCCCTCCTGATCCTCTCTGCCCTTATCACTTTTTTCCTCTGGCCATCGGATGAAAGCAGGATAAAAAAACTCTTCAGGGAAGGCGCAAAGGCGATCGAGCAGGAAAAGATAGACGATGTGATGTCAAAGGTTTCTTTCAATTATACAGACGAACAGGGGCTCACCTATCTCTTCATAAAAAAGGAAATGGGAAATGTTTTTCAGCAGATGTCGGGAATAAAGATTGAATATGAAATTATAAGCATAACTGTTAAAGATGCAACTGCTGCCGCTGATCTGGATATTCGGGTCATAGCAAGTTACGGGCAGGATACCGGTTATGTTGTGGGAGATGCTGCAAAGCCTGCCCATACGAGGTTTTTTCTCGAGAAGGAAAGGACCAAATGGCTGGTGAGTAAAACTAATGGGGTCTGAAAAGCTTGGGGGACGTTGTTTCTAACAAGAAAGCTTTGGGGACGTTGTTTCTAATGAAAAGCTTGGGGGACGTTGTTTCTAATAGTGTAATTACTTGACAAGCAAGGGGTCTTTGGATAAGATTACTCATGCCACGACAAGCACGCTTGGATATTCAGGGAGCCCTGCATCATATCATGGTGCGGGGTATGTACGCTCAATTGAAAGGCCAGAGAAGCGTAGTGCTAATGTTAATGTAAAGCATAATTAGAAACAACGTCCCCCAAAAGATTCTTCATCACTGCCTCCTTGTTTAGAGTTTTTATTATACGCCTGCACTCTAATTACAAGTGGCACAGTTTATAGGGTAGAGGTCCTGAAGAATGTGATTGTGGATAAATTGAATGTGATCGACGAAGGGGAAAAAATAGGCTTTGAACCTGACAAAGACTGTTTCCGATGTCATATAGACTCCTCTGGAATCGCTATAATCCCAAGGGGCGGCAAACTGAAGAGGGCATAAGCAAGGTAGCGGCTCACCCAGTAAGCGTAAAATGTCGTTTTGTTCTCTGCGACAAGTTTTTTGTCAATCAGGTACTTTTGGAACTCCGGAAGCCTTTCGCCTCCCTTCTTATCAAAATTTATCATGCTATAT
>PGYF01000135.1 GCA_002839535.1 Nitrospira bacterium HGW-Nitrospira-1 | reverse complement strand
CGGCTCTTTGATTACGAACATCTCAGGTGGGAAACCGGCTATTTTGTTGAAAGGTTTGTCGCAGGACTTATTGGAATGCCGATAGACAATGAGTTGAAACTCGGCCTTGAATTCCACAGACTTGCCATGGCTGTAGATGCTTTTCCCAAGGCAATAGTGCACAGGGATTTTCAGTCGCAAAATATCATGATAACAAGGGATGGAATCCCGCGGGTCATGGATTATCAGGGCGCAAGGATGGGGCCGCCTGCATATGACCTTGCCTCTGTGCTGTGGGACCCTTATTGCCGGCTTGCCAACGATATGCGGGAGAGGCTGGCTGCGTATTACATTGAAGCGCTAAAGGCTGATTCAATCAATAGTTTTTTTGATGAAGATGCATTCAGATATTCTCTCCTCCTTTGCAGGCTCCAGAGACATATGCAGGCGCTCGGCGCCTATGGTTTTCTGGCAAAAGTGAAAGGTAAAAGATATTTTCTGAAGCACATCCCGCAGGCTATGGAATACCTTAGGGAAGAAACAGCCGAGGTCTGCGAAGACTTTCCTGTCCTGCATGAACTTATTACAAAACTCTACTCAGCCTGCGATAAAGAGATGGCCCGCATAATTCATAAACTATGGTAAGAATAAGGCGGGACATGGCATTCTCGCTCATTCTCGCTGCGCTCCGAGGCTTTTGCCTTTTTATCTCAGAGAAACACACTGTTGGAATATCGGCAAAAAAATCCGCTCCAATACTATACCCCGCCTTATTCTGGTCTGATTTGTTTGAAATTGATGAATTATGTGGGATAGCAGTCAGATGAAAAATCATATTGATTTTGACGAAGTCCAGAAGGCGATGGAAGACACTGTCCGTGACGCCTTTGACTATTTTCTGGACAGGGAAACCGGAGAGATAATCATTCTTTCAGAAGATATCATAAATAAGGCGCAGGAGATACTTGCAGAAAGCTATGATGACGATATTGGGGATTTTGAAGATGTAGAAGTCGAGGAAGCGCCGGTTATCCCTGAGTGGATGGAGGATGAGATAGAGCTTGCCTTGGACATATTTATCTATGAAAAAGACCGGTATGTAAGGATACCGGAGAGAAATCCGCGGTACGGATATAACACCATGAAGGCCTTTGCCGGGACGCTCGGTGATGAAACGCTGAAAGAAACTCTTCTGAAACTTCTTGACGGCAAGAATGCCTTCAGGAGATTTAAAGACGCGCTTGAGCCGTTTCCGAAAGAGAGAAAACTATGGTATGGTTTCAATGCAAAGACCGCCAGGGATGAGATCGCGGATTGGCTGAAAAGCATAGTCTTTGAGCAGGAGAACGGCCCGCAGGCATGACCTTAGCCGGGTTGCGGCATTATAAAGTTATGGGTCTTCGCGTAATCGTGTGGGTCATTCTTGTCACAAATCATGTCATTCCACGACCCCCCTCCGTCATTCCACGAC
>PGYF01000032.1 GCA_002839535.1 Nitrospira bacterium HGW-Nitrospira-1 | reverse complement strand
ACAGGGTTCTTCACAATGTCCTTTCCTGCCATCCTGCCTCCTTTCAAAAAGAGGCAGTCTAACATTCTTAAAAGCGGACATTTCTATTTTGGTATGACATTTCAGAGGGAGGGATTCAGGTTGCACTTTCACCTCGTATTGGTATTTAATATCCGATATGCCGGAACTTACGCCAGTGATGAAACAATACAACTCAATCAAAGAGCAATATCAGGACTGTATTGTGCTTTTCAGGCTCGGGGATTTCTATGAAATGTTCGGTGAGGATGCACAGACAGCGTCGAAAATCCTCCAGATAGCGCTCACAACCAGGGACAAATCCAAAGACGACCCCATGCCCATGTGCGGGGTGCCCTATTTTGCAGCAGAATCATACATTTCCAGGTTGATAAAGGCAGGGCATAAGGTTGCGGTATGCGAACAGATGGAAGACCCCAAAGATGCAAAGGGGATTGTTTTAAGGGAAGTCGTACGTGTCATCACACCTGGCACGCACACGCCTGAACACCCAAAAGAAAACACCTACATCCTCAGTATTTTCCCATCAGGCGACAGGCACGGAATAGCTGCAGCAGATATATCAACCGGCGAGTTCTTTGTTTTCCAGACCGACAAAAACATTGAGGACGAGGTAAACCGGTTCGAGCCAAAAGAGATTTTAATGCCGGCCAGCCTGAAAGACAGCATACACTACAAACAGACATTATCAGGATTTTATATCTCAGGCTTTGATGACTGGCTATACGATTATGCCGAGGCCTATAAAACACTTCTGACACATTTCCGGGTATCCTCGCTCGAAGGATATGGGTGTGAAGGCTCCTCAGCTGCGATTTCAGCTGCAGGAGCGCTCATACACTACATAGAAAACACACAGAAAGGCTTTCCTGTTTTTAAAAAAATAACAACCCTGCAACAGACAGCGCATATGTTCCTGGATACGGCAACCCAGCGAAACCTCGAATTGACCCATAACCTCAAGGACGGCTCACGTGAGAGCACCCTGCTGTGGACCCTTGACGAAACCCTGTCGCCGATGGGCGGGAGGTTTCTGAGGGCTGCCCTCCTGCGTCCTCTGACGGATATCGCAGAGATTAACAGGCGGCAGGCGGCGATTGAATATCTTATGGAAGATTTTGAACTCCTTGAGTCCCTCAGGAATTCCCTGAGAAACATACAGGACCTCGAAAGGCTCGCGACAAGAGTATCCGCAGGAACTGCAAACGCACGGGACATGACAGCCATAAAGAATTCGCTCTCTTTTCTTCCCATGATAAAAAAAATGCTTTCCGTATCAAAGGAACACTATCTGAAATCCCTTGCGAATGAAATCTCGGAATTCTCTCTCCTCAGGGACCTCATCGGGAAGGCCATTGTTGACAGCCCTCCTCTCAGCATAAGAGACGGAGGGCTCATACGGGATGGATACCACGCCGAAGTGGATACGCTAAGGAACATATCCACAAGGGGCAAGGATTTTATTGCTGAAATGGAACTCGGGGAGAAAAAAAGAACAGGCATATCTTCCCTGAAAATCGGCTATAACAAGGTTTTCGGATACTATATAGAGGTCACGAAGAGCAATCTTGACATGGTGCCTGAAGACTACATACGGAAACAGACCCTTGTCAGCGGCGAACGGTTCATAACGCCTGAACTGAAAGAATATGAAAACAATATCCTCGGTTCTGAAGAAAAACTGAAAAATCTCGAACAGGAAGTCTTTCACCGGATACTTGAATCTGTCCGCAAAGAAACAGACCAGCTTTTCAAGACTGCGGGCATACTGGCGGTAGTGGACTTTCTTGCGTCATTAACGGTAACGGCAAAACGCCGCAATTATGCAAGACCCCTGATGGTTGAAGAATGTGTTGTTGATATAAGCGAGGGAAGGCATCCGGCGCTCGAACGTGTCCTGGCAGGTGAACGGTTTATACCCAATAATACCTATATTGACACGCAGGACCATCAGTTGCTGATGATCACAGGGCCGAACATGGCCGGAAAATCCACCTACATGAGACAGGTCGCCCTTATTGTTTTAATGGCCCAGATCGGCAGTTTTGTCCCTGCCTCATCAGCAAAGATCGGCATAACAGACAGGATATTCACCAGGATCGGGGCAGCGGATTTTCTTACGAAAGGCCAAAGCACCTTTATGGTAGAGATGATAGAGGTGGCCAATATCATTAATAACGCTACAGAAAAAAGCCTGATCATTCTGGATGAAGTAGGAAGAGGGACAAGCACCTTCGATGGGATAAGCATTGCCTGGGCCCTTGCCGAACATATCCTGAACAGGATAAAAGCCAGAACCCTGTTTGCAACCCATTACAACGAGCTCACCGAACTCTCGCTCATCCATGACGGGGTAAAGAACTACAATATTTCAGTCAGGGAATGGGGAGACGAGATAATCTTTCTGAGAAAAATCGAGGAAGGCCCTGCTGACAAAAGTTATGGCATACAGGTGGCGCGGCTTGCAGGGGTCCCCGACGCTATCATCGGCCGTGCAAAAGAGGTCCTATACAACCTGCAAAACGAGTCCCTGAACGAGACCGGCAAACCCAGACTCTCGAGCGGAAAAGCAAAAAAACGCAGAGAGCAACTCGACCTTTTTTCGTCCGCACACGAGACTGTCATCAGTGAAATAGTCAATCTTGAAACAGACAGCCTTTCGCCTGAAGAAGCTCTTTCAATCATCAGAGAACTCAGTGGAAAACTAAAGTTTCGTTGAAATCAAAAGACTTTTCAGCCATAATTACATCTCTACTTTTGTAAACACACCATGCAGTTTTTTTGGCGGGAATTTGTAAAAATTGATAAGGGGAGGAGTGTTCCTTTTAATAAAATAGAACGCTTTCCATAGAGGATTCCCGGTAATAATATCTTCAAGACCGTAAAAAACAGTCCTTTCTTCTATGCCTGCTTCCCTGAGTATCTCTTCGACGTCAACCACTTCCATATACCCGGTCTGTATTTCAAACACCCTGAGCCCATCGGCAAGATCAGGCCGAAAGAATCCTGTAATGCCGAAAGGGTCGTCCCTCTTGATAACGGAAACAAAGATATTATCTTCATATAGTACGCCGTGATAGAACATTGTCTGTGTTATATAAAAAGGCACCTCTTTGACGTCTTTCAGCAGAAACAAAGCTGTCCCGTTGACCTTCGCATTCGTCGCATACACCCTTCTGTATTTATGAAGGAATTCTTCCAGCGGCATGAACTCCATCATTTTGTAAAGCCTTTTCTGCCCTTTTGTGTAAAGGATTATCATCGCAAGGGGGATTGATGCGATTATCAGGGACCAGTAACCGCCATGAGGTATCTTATATAAAGTTGCAGTGAAATAAGCAACAGCAATGCATGTTACAAGAACGGAAATAGCTGAGAGAAGAGGTTTCTTTTTAAGATAAAAGATAAGAGCCATCATTATGCCTGTAATGGACATAGTGCCTGTAACAGCAAGGCCGTAGGCTGCGGCAAGGTTGCTTGACTGCTTAAACTCAAACATTATGAAAAGCACTGAGATTAGAAGAAACCAGTTTACAGAACTTAAATATATCTGTGACCTTCTCTCAATGGATGTGTAATCCACTTTGAACATGGGCATGAGTCTCGTGTTTATCCCCTGATAGACTATTGAGAACATGGCGCTTATCATTGCCTGAGATGCAATCACAGTTGCTGTAATGCTTAATAACAGGAACGGTATGTAGAGGATTTCTGCATAATGGAATACCATTTCGAAGAGTATGGTTTTTGCCTCGGGATATCTTAATAAGAATGCCCCCTGCCCAAGGTAATTAAGTACAAGGGCGATAAAGACTCCTGACCATGCCTGGCGTATAGGTTTCCCGCCAAGATGTCCCATGTCTGCATATAATGCCTCGCCGCCTGTTGCGCAGAGGATTATCTCTCCAAGGGCTATGAATCCTATAAAACCATTATCTGATAGAAAGTTTATCCCGTAGTACGGATTAAACGCCTTTAAGACCTCTGGCGCTTCGAGAACAGATAAAATGCCAACTGTTGCAAGGGATGTAAACCATACAGCCATAATAGGACCGAATGCGCCTGCAACTTTCTCTGTCCCTTTGCGCTGAAATGAGAATAGTATAATGGCAATTATCCCGGCAATAAAGACAACAGATAAATCGGGAAGATTTTTGAGTCCTGGGATTAAACGGGAACCTTCTACAGCGCTCAATATACTGATGGCAGGCGTGATTACTCCATCACCGATAAGCAGTGAAACGCTTATGATTGGCAGTATGGCTATAAACAATAATCTTTTTTTGGAACCTGCAAGTGAAAGAAAGATTTCTCTGAGCACGATGTCACCGCCTTCGCCTCTTCTGCTCAGGCTCATGGCAAGCCATGCATACTGCACTGTGACAAGGGTTACAAGTGTCCAGACGATTAAAGACAGGACGCCGATAACATTGTCATGCGTAGGTTTCAGGAGCAGGAACACAACCGTTACCGTATAGATTGGGCTCGTCCCGATGTCTCCGAAGACAAGTCCGAGGGCTTTTATTATCCCTGTTATGGGGGAATGTTTTTCAGTCATAATGTTATTTTGTTGATACAGAAAGGCAAGGAGTATTTTATGCGTTTCATGAAGATTCTTTCCATTTATTCACCCTGCTGCACAATCCCGAATATTATCTCCCTTTCTTCCATGTCAACCCTGTCAACCCTCAACCGTAATTCCTGTCCCAGCCTGAACGAACGGTTGGTATGCCTTCCGCTCAGTCTCATGGTTTTATCGTTGTACTGATAATAATCGTCTGTCAGTGATGAAAGATTCAGAAAACCCTCGACATAAAATTCATTCAACCGCACTCTCAGACCATACGGTGACACACCAACCACCTTGCCCTCAAATTCTTCCCCCACCCTGTCTTTCATAAACCAGGCCCTCATGGCTCTTATCACCACTTTTTCTGCCTCGTCAGCCGATCTTTCCATTCGCGAGGAACTGAACGCGATATCAGGCAGCATGTTTTCGAGTTCTTTTTTTCTCCTGTCGGACAATAGTTTTTGAGTCAGCATTTCACGCAGTATCCTGTGGACAACGAGGTCGGGATAGCGGCGAATCGGTGAGGTAAAATGGGAATATGACGCAGAGGCAAGACCGAAATGTCCTGCGTTTATCGCTGAATATCTCGCCTGCTTCAGGCTTCTCAGGACGATATAGTTTATAATCTCTTCCTCAGGAGCGCCTTTTACCGCCTTCAGGATGCCCGAAAAATCCTTTGGCTTTAAGGCGCTCCTTGTCAATTTCCCGAGGGTCTTCAAAACCTTCAGTATATCTTCCAGTTTCCTCGGATCAGGCTCCTCATGAATCCGGTATAAATTCGGCGCATTGCGCTTTTCGAGATATTCCGCCACTGCCTCGTTTGCCGATATCATAAACTCCTCTATAATCATATGCGCAAAGTTTCTATCGGCCCTTAAGACAGCCTCAGGGTTCCCTTGCAGATCGAGGAGCACCTCGGGTTCAGGCAGGTCAAAATCAAGACTGCCCCTTTCAAGCCTGCTTGCCCGCAGGATATTGCAGAATTCACCCATCAACTCAAAGTCCGGGAGGAGGTAACCGTACTTTTTTCTTTCCACGGGATCATTGTCTATAAGTATTTTCTTAACGGATGTATACGTCATCCTCTCGTTGCTTTTGATCAGGCTTGGATAGAATTTTGCGTCTAACCTTCTTCCCTGCCTGTCAAAATCCATCTCGACTGTAAAGGCAAGCTTGTCTGTTTTTGGTCTCAGGCTGCACAGATCTTCGGAGAGTTCTTTCGGAAGCATCGGTATCACCCTGTCAGGGAAATAGACGCTCGTGCCGCGCTTGCGCGCCTCGATGTCTACGGGGGAATCCCAGGGAACATAAAATCCAACATCAGCAATATGCACCCAAAGCCGGTATCCATGTTCCGTGAAACTGATCGAAACAGCATCGTCGAAGTCCTTGGCCCTTTCTCCGTCAATTGTAACCGTCGGAAGTTCTCTCAGGTCATGTCTCTTGCGCATATCCTTTTGCGGAGCAGCAGCCTTCTCATGCAAAAGTTTGGCTGCGTCCGTTACAGACTTTGGAAATCTTCTGGCCAGTCCAAACTCATCGATGATTGCCTCAATTTCAGCCTTCGGGTCCTGGGGTTTTTCAATTACCTTGATTACCCTGGCTGACGGAGGTCTCTTATCAGTTGGGTAGGAGATAATTTCGGCAATAACGTTGTCCATGTTTTTTGCCTTCCCCCTGTCATCCGGACCAACGTAAAGATCAAAGGGGACGGACTTGTTTTTCGGTCTGATAAACGCTGCTGCCTTTGTTATCTCGATCTTTCCTGCTATCTTTGTGAATGTCCTTTCAAGTACCCTGATGATCCTTCCTTCCCGCCTTTTCCAGTTCTCTACCCTGACGATCACCCTGTCTCCATTCATCGCCCCGAATGTGCCCCTCGAAGGTATGAAGAGGTCCCTTTCCCCGGGTTTCTCTAAAATTACAAAACCGTATCCATCCCTGTGTCCCTCGAAATGTCCTGTCAGCAGGCTCATATCTTCAGTAGGGCCGTACAAACCCTTCCGTGTGAGCACAATCCCGCCCTCCCTGAGGATCTCTCGCAATACCCGTTTCAGGGACCTCGCCTCCGGCTTGCTCAGTTCCATGAGCTGGATTATTTCCTTAAAAGAAAGGGGTTTTGTCTTTCCCTTAAAAAAATCAAATACGGTTTCTTTATTCAGCATAAGTATGCCGGGCGGGTATTATTTCCGGCCCCAGTTTCCGTTTGCGTCCTGTATCCACCATCCTTTTTTTGCCGCATCCCTTCTGATCCCTGTAAATTGCTCTGTAGCCTGGGGCGTCACCTGCTTAAGGTTCTCAGGGGTTTCCTGCGCCCTGTTGACCCTGATAATCGCCTTTGCCATGCCCTTTATTACTGTCTGTCTGTTTTCATTTTCCATGTCCACAATCTTTTTATCAGCAGGAGACAAGGTCTTTTCCCGTGGAGACAGCAGCCCATTGTTCCCCTCGCCGACTGAGCCGGAATCTCTCAGCCTGTCGGTATCCGCAATTCTTGCTCCCATCCCTTTGTAGGCGTCCACAACATCCGGCATCTTCTTTACAATTTCGGCGATCCTCTCTGCCATTCCCGCTTCCTGGGCATATGCTCTAGTAACAAGTTCAAAATGTATTGAGCTTTCCGGTTTGGGTTTTTCATCAGGTTTTGTCCCGGGCATCTGGTCTACGCCTTTCTGATCAGTCATCAGTTCTTTTTCGAGGGCCTTGTAAGCCTCCTTCACCTCTTTCTCCGGAAAATAGATATTCACTGTTATCACTGCACATGCAGCGATAATCAGCAAACTTGCAAAGCCCGCGAATTTAATTCTTTTTTTCATCTCTTCATCCTCCTTATTTTTTCTTTGCCCTGTGCGCTGCCTCCACAATCGTCCACATCAGGTGGTCTATTGCGATCCTGTTACTCAGAGGCGCAACCTTCACAGCAAGATTCTGAATTCCGAACATATTCCTGTTCGATATTTCAAGTTCCCTGAAGATCAAAACCCCCTTTTGAATATAGAGATTTATCACGCCTTTGTCAAAATTTCTGTCTCCCAGATAAGATTTTATGGAAGGCCCTCCTATCTTTTGCAGAAACTCCCTGCTTATCCTTGTTTTTTCACCTTTTGCAGTATATGTCCAGAAATCACCCCTCCCGATAAGCTCAGAAAGTCCTGCTCCGGAGCCTTTCAATATCCCTATGGCGTCAACCTTCCCGCTGAGGTATCCTTTAACCGGTTCAATATCATCACAAAGCCTTGTCAGGCTCAGCCCTTCCAGAATCATCCCTGCCCGGTAATGAAATCCGTCCGCAATATCCACCACAGCAGAGCCATTCAGCCTTCCTCCGAATATGTCAGCGCTAAACCGCGCCACGTTCAAAATCCCCCCATCCTGTTTTATCCAGACATTCAGGTCCCTCAGCAATCTGAATCCATATTGTAAAGAGCCTATGGTAATCCTGCTATAGTCATCCCCGGGAGATGCATCAGCATAATACCTGCTTATACCGGCGAATTCTGAACGCTCAAAGGCCGGCAAGGCAATCGGCTTTTTGCCGTCATCGAACCTGCCGTAAGCAAAAGGGATAACGCCGTTAACCGGTCCCACGGCATATTCAGCGTTCTCGCCTTCAAGCAGAAAATCCTTCAGCCTCAGAGACCCGGCAAAAGTAACTCCATCCTTCCTGTAATCCAGGGTGACGTCTGAAGATACAGAGCCGTCCATGCCGGCATAGAGAAGAGAATCAGGGAACATTTCCCAGAAGGAGTTCCTAATCTCCATTGCCGGAGTTTCCTTCAGATGTCCATGGATGCTGACAGTCCGTTTGTCTCCCATGAATTCCGTTGCAGCACCCGATACTGTTGCTGCAACGCTTCCTGCTGACAGAGCAGCCTTAAAAGCGCAATCCTTTCCCTGCAATGTTATCTCAGACCGCATAGAGGCATCTTTCAGGAGAGACTGATTCGTCTTTTTACTGATCACTGAAAACTTCTCAAGGTCTATCGCCGCCTCCCCATGCAGCGATTCTTTTGAATCAATGGTCCCTTTAAATGTGGAACTTTCCAGATTGCCTGATATCCGGTAACCGGTCTCTGAGAATTTCTCTGCAGCAAGGGATATTACCCCAAGGTCGATATGCTCCGCGGTTATCTCTGCCTTTACAGGAAAAGGCTCCTGAGGGGTCTTGCCCTGCGCAATCACCCTGACCCTGCCACCTGCGAATTCCGCCTGTGGTATGGCAAGGGAAAATTCGCTTTCATTAAATTTTCCGCTGCCGGAAATCTTTTTGGATTTGACCTCTTGAAACATTACCTCTCCTGTTGAAAATGTAATATCTCCGGAGGAATTTTTAGCGGCTGTATTCAGCGTTAGAGAAAAATCAAGCCCGTGGATACCTGCTTTTTTCACTGGATATGCAGCGCTCAGGTTTTTCACATCTATCAAAAGGCTGCCTCTTCTGCCGGTCGTTCTTATTTTTATCAGATCCGCTGATGAAGAGAAATCCTCTGTCTCGACCTTTGGATTTTTTATCGCAATGCTCCCATGTCCGTAATTGAATCCAAGGCCGCATGTCAGTTTTTTAAAAGAATAATCGTTATACCGCATCTCTGCTGATGCCTCTATCCTGGCAGTAATATTGTCAGCAGAGGAAAATATCAGCCTGCCTTTCATGCCTTTGACGTCAACGGTATCCGAGGCAACCGAGACTCCATCCATTTGAATTGAGCCATTCACCTCGGGCATAGGATGATCAAACCTGCCTTTTATATTTATTGCATTGGAGGTCAATATCCCGCTGGTCTTGAATCCCCTCACAATATTGAAAGCGGAAAGATCAAGGCTGTCGAGCTTTATTTTAAGATCATAGGAAGGGTTTTTCTCGAGATTCATAAGCCGACCTTTTAATTTCAGCGCAGAGGCGTCGCCGATTTTTACCGAGAGGGCGTTTATTGACGCCGAACCGGCAGAAAAATCATAAAAGACATCTGCATCCAGCCTGATATTAAGCATAGCTTTTTTATAAATGTCATATCCTGGACTTTTTATCTGCACCATGGATGTGAGATTAACCCCATTGTCTGTATCACCCTCAGCGTCCAGAGCCATGCTCACCCTCGTCTTCCCCGCGTCTATTTGATGCTTCGCTAAAATCGTTCTGAATTGGGAGAGACTAAAATCTTCTGCTGAAACAGATAACTTGAATTTTTTCGGCTCATCCTTGAGATTCGCCCAACCATTGACCCTTACCCTGTTTTCGCCTGACCACAAGGTATCGCCCTCTATAATGGTCTTTGTGCCCGGATGAGAAGAAAGATTTTTTAGTGTCAGGTTTATTTTGTCATTTCTCATCCGGATATCGTGATTATAATCAGCCATGCCGGACAGTATCCTGAACTCATCTATCCGGTAATTGAGGGCGCTTTTTTTTGACAGAAAGCGCCTGAACTCATCAGAGACATTAAACTTCCCTTCGTGATCCTTCATAACAGCAAGTTCCGGTGCGTACAGGACGACTTTCTTAAAATAGAGTTTCCCCTCTAAAAGCTCTCTGTATTGCAAGTCAAGAGAAATCCTCTTTATCTGCAAGAGCCGGCCGGGGACAAACCCTTGCGGGTTTTGTATCTGTATGTCATAAATGTTTATTCCCGATGAAAGGCTGAATGATATATCGCTGATATCAATCCGTTGACCGACAAGCGAACTTGCCTTGCCGGACAGTCTCACAATAAATGTTTTCTTGAGGTCAAGATAGAAGAGGTACGCAAAAAGTGAGGAAAAGACGAAAACTGTCACGATGATAAAAGAGATTGCTTTGCAGATTTTTCCCCTGTTTAAGGCCATGGTTTATTTTTACATGCAGACAGAAAAAAAGCATTATTTTAATGGGGTCTTCGCGTAATCGTGTGGGTCATTCTTGTCACAAATCATGTCATTCCACGACCCCCCTCCGTCATTCCACGACCACCCTCCGTCATTCCACGACC
>PGYF01000031.1 GCA_002839535.1 Nitrospira bacterium HGW-Nitrospira-1 | reverse complement strand
GTGTAAGTGCAGTAATGTATTCAGCTGACCAGTACTAATAGGCCGTGTGGCTTGACCCTTACTTTTTTTTCCTCCTGTTGTCAAAAATGTGTTGTAAAAAAAAATAATCGTAGTAAAATTTATAGCATACAAGAAAGGAGGGGCTTTGTAGAGGCCCCTCCTTTCTTGTATCAAAAAACAGAGGGGTTGGATTGAAAGAACGGGATATTTTTGAAGAAATTATAGATATAGGGAAAAGGCGCGGCGTACTAACCTACGATGAGATAAACGATGCGCTTCCATCAGAATTTTTCTCTCCTGATGAATTGGAAAACCTCATGGATCTTCTTCAGGACATGGGAGTTAAGGTTACCGATTCTGAGGAAGGCGTTGGTTCCGGAGAAGAGACGCATGAGGAAGAGGAAGTTGGCGAATACGAAAAAACAGAAGATCTTGTCCAGGCATATTTCCACTCTATGGGCGATATCTCGATTCTTACCAAAAATGAAGAGACAGAACTCGCAAAAAGACTGGAAGAAGGAAAAGAGATCATAAAATTGATCATTGCAGAATTGCCTTTATATAAAAAATTGGAGGCAACTTTATCGCTGCCGGAAGATATTCCTGAGCCAGTAGAGGAAGAAAATGCTGAAGCAGAAGAAAAACCTGATGAGGCGCTCGCTATGTCATTAAAGATTCTCGACAATCTGATGAAAAAGGTCGAGTTCGCCGACAGGAAGATTGGAAGGCACGGAAGCCTGAAGGATCTAAAGAAACTGATTATGGAAAAGAAAAAAAAGGATGTAAATCCGGCAAAGCTTGCCGCTCTTGCAAAAGAGGTCCAGAGCGAATATAGGCGTGTAGAAGTGGAAGTCGGGATCAAGGCAGATGAGCTAAAAGTCAAGTGGGACAGAATAACGAGGGCAAGGGCGCTTGTTACTGAGGCAAAAAATGAGTTGATAACCCGTAACCTGAGACTTGTGGTCAACATAGCAAAAAATTATGTAGGCCGGGGGCTTCCTTTGCTTGACTTGATCCAGGAAGGGAATATAGGCCTCATGAAGGCTGTAGACAAGTTTAAATACGAAAAGGGCTTTAAATTCAGCACCTATGCTACCTGGTGGATTCGGCAGGCCATCACCAGGGCCTTGATTGACCAGACAAAAACCATAAGGGTGCCTGTGCATATGATGGAATTTTATAACAGAGTTACGAAGGCCACCAGGGAATTGACGCAGACACTCGGGCGAGAGCCGAGCAATGAAGAAATCGGCAAAAAACTGGGGGTTGCGACCAGAAAGGTAGAAGATGTATTCAGGGCGATACAGGACCCTATTGCGCTTCAAACCCCTGTCGGCGATGAAGATACGGAGCTGGAAGATTTTATCGGCGACAAAAACAGCCCGTCACCATATTCTGATGCGGAAAAGAATGAAATATCCGATCAGATACTGATGATTTTGAGGACATTGACCCCAAAAGAAGAAAGGGTTATCAGGATGAGATTTGGTATAGGCGCAGACAGGGACCACACCCTTGAAGAAGTGGGAAGACATCTATCAATTACCCGTGAAAGAGTCAGGCAGATTGAGGCAAAAGCCCTGAAAAAGCTGAAACATCCCAGCCGGCTCAGGGCATTAAAAGTTCTTACAACCGCTTAACTGTTTATCCTGCTAAAAAGCATTTGGCCACAGATAAACACGGATAAAACAAAATTCTTGTAACTCATTGAAAAATCCGCGGCTAACTGCTGTTTTTAGGTTTATTCTAACCGTGTTATCCGGTTGCCTGCTGTAACAGCATCTGTGCTCGATACCACAATAGCTGTTGCAGTATTATCACGGAGGCTGAGTATCTGTATAGTTCCGTTTGGCACGATATGCGCGCCAACAGCAAGGGTCTTTAAAACATCTCCAGCTTGCAATCCGTCTTTTTGTCCTTTATCAATATAAACAATGTCATAATTAGCATTCATCATGCGTAAGTTTTTTGCAGCTACAACGTATCCTTCAATATTCGGCTTTCTGAAGGGCGTTGATACAACAGGAGGTTCCATTTCAGAAAACGTATCAAGGAGGTCTCCAGTTACTATTTCGTTAAAAGATACCAGGATTTTTGCGATTGTGTCACCGTACTCGAATTTGCTGATTTCAGCAACACCGAGAACTTCCACGACATAACCCATTTTTTGTTTTGTTACAGGATGTAAAACCTTTTGTCCCTCCCGGATAATATAGAATCTATCGCCGACATGTACGGCGCCTTCAGTTTTTACATAGACTACATCATTATTTCCAAACAGGTTCCTTCCCCCCGGAGAGCCTGTAATCTTTCCCATGCCGCTAATGGAATCTGCAATGTATCCGCTTGCAAGATATATATTTTTATTTACAATTGGATCTATCTTTACCGGGGCAAGTTCTGCCTTCACCTCTTCTTTTACGGGAGCAGTAGCCTTTTCTGCAACTGGTTTCTGCGCCGGAATCGGCTCCTCTTTCATTTCTTTTTGGAGCAGATAGAGGGGAATCTTAATTGTCTGGTCAGGGTATATCCTGTCCGGATTTTTTATTTCGGGGTTTTCCTTCCATATTTTAGGCCATAAGAAGGGGTCTTGCAGTTCTTTGTTCGATATGTCCCAAAGAGTATCGCCTCCTTTAACTTTGTACTCTTTTATCTCCTGTATTTCCGGGAAAGCGAATGTTGGGAGTATGAATAAGGCTGTCATGAAAAAAGGTAAAAATTTTTTAATCAGCATAATAACTCTCCTTTCTTAAAGTTTTTCTCTAATCTAAAAAATAACCGAGATGAACAAAAGAGTCAAGCATATAATAACTGATTTGGCCGAGGTTATGGAAAAAAGCAGGCAGGGGCTTAAAAACCCCCGCCTATTTACAACGGTTTATACGAAGTCGCATTAACAGTTATGCTGGATCCTTTTATCAGCCGGAGACTACATCAGCTGCTGCTTTGCTAAACACAATTTTCTCTCCTGATATATCTACTTCTACTGTATCACCTTCCTGAAAAGTGCCGTCAAGTATTTTTCTGGCAAGCTCATTGAGGATCATTTTTTGAAGAATTCTCTTCAGCGGACGCGCACCATAGACAGGATCAAAACCAATTTCCGCAAAATATTCTTTCGCTCTCTCTGTAAGGATCAGGTTGATATTTTTTTCTTTTATGTGTTTTTTCATCCGTTCCAGTTGTATATCGACAATCCTGACAAGGAGCTCTTTTGTCAGCGGATTAAAAATTATTATCTCATCAATCCTGTTTAAAAACTCCGGACGGAAAAAGCCCTTAAGATCGTCCATGACCTTTTCTTTGAAGTTATTTCGAGTGTTGTCGATCCAGTAAGCAGCGGGATGTTTTTCTCTTTCCGAGAGCATCTCCTGTATATGGACACTCCCGATATTGGACGTCATGATTATGACCGTATTTCTGAAATCCACTGTATGTCCATGGCTGTCAGTAAGCCTTCCGTCATCAAGAAGTTGGAGCATGAGATTGAAGACATCGGGATGAGCTTTTTCGACCTCATCAAAGAGCGCCACTGAGTATGGTCTCCTCCTGACCGCCTCTGTCAACTGTCCGCCTTCTTCATATCCCACATAGCCGGGAGGCGCTCCGATCAGCCGGGAAACAGTATGACGTTCCTGGTATTCGGACATGTCGATTCTGATCATTGCGTTTTCATCGTCGAAGAGAAATTCCGCAAGCGCCCGCGCAAGTTCTGTTTTCCCGACGCCTGTGGGGCCGAGAAAGATGAAAGAACCAATGGGTCTGTTCGGGTCCTGGATGCCTGCCCGTGCCCTTCTTACAGCGTTGGAAACAGCCTCGATAGCCTCATCCTGGCCAACCACCCTCATCTTCAGGCGGTCGTCCATGTGAAGTAATTTTTGGATCTCGCCTTCGAGCATTCTTGAAACAGGCACCCCTGTCCATTTAGATACAACTTCAGCAATGTCTTCGTCGTCAACCTCCTCCTTGAGCATTTTTCTTGTATGTTGGGCAGCGGTTAGCCGAATGTTTTCTGCTTCAAGCGCCTTCTGCAGTTCGAGTATTTTCCCGTATCTGAGCTCCGACGCCTTCGTAAGATCGCCCTGGCGTTCTGCCTTTTCCGATGCGATCTTTGTTTTTTCGATCTGTTCCTTGTAGTTGCGGATGCTTGTTATTATCTCTTTCTCGCTTAACCACTGGGTCCGCAACTCGTCTCTCCGTACCTGCAGTTCTGACATCTCTTTCCTGAGCTTCTCAAGTTTTTCCCGTGATCCCTTTGAATCTTCCTTCATCACGGCCTGTTTTTCCATCTCGTGCTGCCGTAATTTTCTTTCTATTTCGTCGAGTTCAACAGGCATACTGTCTATTTCCATCCTGAGTTTTGATGCAGACTCATCTATCAGGTCTATAGCCTTGTCCGGGAGGAATCTGTCTGTGATGTATCTGTGCGAGAGCACAGCAGCGGATATCAGAGCAGAGTCTTTGATCTTTACCCCGTGGTGCACCTCATATTTTTCTTTCAGGCCGCGCAAGATCGAGATCGTATCTTCCACTGTAGGCTCCTTTATCAGTACCGGCTGAAATCTCCTTTCCAGAGCAGGGTCTTTTTCCACATATTTTCTGTATTCATTGAGGGTTGTTGCGCCGACACACCGCAAATCACCTCTTGCAAGGGCCGGCTTCAGCATGTTTGAAGCATCTATCGCCCCTTCAGCAGCGCCTGCGCCGACGATTGTGTGCATTTCGTCAATGAACAGAATAATTTTCCCCTCTGCATCTCCTATCTCCTTCAAAACCGCCTTGAGTCTGTCTTCGAACTCACCCCTGAACTTTGCGCCTGCAATCAGCGCCCCCATATCAAGGGCAACGACTTTTTTGTCCTTCAGCGTTTCAGGGACGTCTCCTGCAACTATTCTTTGGGCAAGTCCTTCTGCTATCGCTGTTTTTCCAACTCCGGGTTCTCCGATTAAGACAGGATTATTCTTTGTCCTCCTGGAAAGCACCTGGATTATCCGCCTTATCTCCTCATCTCTTCCTATTACAGGATCGAGCTTGCCTCGGGCTGCGAGATCGGTCAGATCTTTGCCGTACCTTTTCAGCGCCTGATATTTTTCTTCCGGACTTGGGTCAGTAACTCTCTGGACGCCCCGTATTTCTTTCATCGCAACGAGGAGCTTGTCCGTGTCAGCCCCATATTTTTTCAGAAGGTCAGCTGCTGTCCCCCCTGCTGCGAGCAAGGCCAGAAGAAGGTGCTCGATGCTGACATACTCGTCAGTCAGATGCTCTGCCTCCTGCCTTGCCCCCTCGAAAACCTCTTTGAGACGGGGCGATATATATATTTGTCCAACAGGGGTAGCCCCGACCACTTTTGGCAGTTTATCAAGCGCCTCTTCAAGGTCCTTTTGAAGGCGGCCGGTATTGATTCCGACCCTTTTCAGCATCTGCGCTGCTACGCCTTCTTCATCGTCAAGTATGACCCACAAAAGATGTTCTACATCTATCTGTTGATGGCCTTTCCTGTCGGCAAGTCTCTGTGAGTTCTGGATAGCTTCCCGGCTTTTTATAGTAAATTTTTCCATGCGGTACTCCTATTCTTCATTGAATGCCTTCCTTATTTTTTCCTTAAAATCCCTTCGCGTCTCATCCTCAAGAAGGTCCATCATATCTTCCATTTCGCGCTGTAATATCTCCATGCGCTGCCGCAGCCTGAGAATGATATCAACCCCTGCTCTATTGACTCCCATTTCTCTTGTAAGCTGTAAGATAAAGTTCAACCGGTCAATATCTTTTTCTGAATAGAGCCGTTGCTTTTTTGTGCGCTTGGGACATATAAAGCCTTCTCTTTCGTAAAGTCTTAATGTCTGGGGATGAACATTAAGCATTTTAGAAACAATGCTTATAAAGTAAGCAGGCAGTTCTTCGTCTTTTTTTTTCATTATTTTTTCCCTATTCCCTTTCTGGGCGGCTCGGAATAAAGAGCCTCAATCTGTTTGACCGCAGCCAAGGCAGTATCCGGTATGTTCTTCGGTACAACAATTTTTATATTGACATACTGACTTCCCCGATGCCCGGTCCTTTGGGAGGGGAAGCCTTTTCCTGCAAGTTTGAATTTTTGGCTGCTCTGAGTTCCGGCTGGAAGTGTCATGGAAGCAGCCCCATCGATTGTCGGCACTTCAATTTTAGCGCCGAGGGCCGCCTCGCCGAAGGTCACGGGGACTTCTATTTGTATGTCATCGCCTTTTCTTGTAAAGAGCGCATGAGGCTTTATTGTTATCTCGATCTGCAGGTCCCCTGCAACTCCGCCCCCTTGACCTGCGCCTCCCATGCCCCTTACTCTCACACGGGAACCGGTATCCGCCCCTGCCGGTATTTTTACCTTGATTGTTTCTGCATGAAGGATATTCCCGGTTCCGTTGCAATATCTGCAGGCCTTCGTGATTATTTTTCCTGTTCCCCCGCACATATTGCAGCGCTGGGACATTTTGAAGAAACCTTTCGATGCAGCAATCTTCCCGGTTCCCTTGCATTTTTCACACTGGCGGTATGTTTCAGCGCCTGAGCCGCTGCAATTTTTACAGTAGATCTCTCTTTGGAATGTTACAGACCTGGTTATTCCTGTGAAGGCCTCTTCAAGGGTCATTTCCAGGCGCATTGCCAGATCAGGGCCTTTCATGCTCGGGCTTTTAAAGCCGGTTTCAGCCCCGTAGATGTCTGAGAAAATATCGCCAAACCCGCCAAAGTCAAACCTGTCGCCTGAGGTGTACGTCCTGTAGTCAAAACCAGGGCCGCCACCTTCAAAGGGAGAGCGTCCGGTTTGATCGTATTGAGCCCTTTTTTTTTCGTCACCCAAAACATCATAGGCCTCGCTTAATTCTTTAAATTTATGTTCAGCGTTTTTGTCGCCGGGATTCAAGTCCGGATGATATTTGCGCGCAAGCTTTCTGAAAGCCTTTTTTATCTCATCCTGCGAGGCCTTTTTGTCTACACCGAGTATGTCATAATAATTTTTCACTGATGGACCTGTAATCCTTTCATGTTATATTTCGTATCATATAACTTTAGTGTAGGCATGTCAATATGCTTTCTATGATTTAACATGAAAAATATATCATAATTCGAAGGACAATGCACCAGTAACACGTGGTAAAACAGCAAAAATTCAATCAGAAGATCTCTCTTCATCGTTCGCCCGAATTGATTCGAAAATCTCTCTCGACAAAATAGGGAAGGCCGAGTCCTGAAATGCCTGCTGTAGATCGTAAAATACAATTGACCCCCAATCGTCATATGAAATTGACCCCCTAAAAACTTATAATCTCCTTTCTTGAAAACGAGGAAGGAGGAAAGACAAAAGGGTGATAAGCATGTATAAGTGGCAACAAGTAAAGGCCTTAAGGACGCAAGGGGAATCAATCAAGAAGATAGCGAAGCAGATGAAACTATCAGATAGAGGGACATATGAGGGCTTTAAAACTCAAGGGAATGATTCGGATTTGTCTAAATTGAAAGAATAGCATTATTAAGGAGTGATAAGATAGACCGGTTAGAAAAGGCTATACGTTTTGCTTTAGGTATGGAATAATTTATGTGCGGAATCTGCGGAAAGATAAAATAATATTTTTGTGTAATATCGGTTCCTTCAAAGTCATGCTATACAACCCTGAATTATTCTATAATAGCGCTTCATGAACACGACCAAAACCTACGATGTGATAGTTGTCGGCGCAGGCCATGCAGGCTGCGAGGCTGCGCTTGCTGCTGCCCGCATGGGCATGGCTGCGTGCATATTCACCATGAATCTCGATACCATCGGCCAGATGTCCTGTAACCCTGCCATCGGAGGACTTGCAAAAGGACATATCGTCAGAGAGATTGATGTCCTCGGAGGCGAGATGGCAAAGATTACCGATAAGGCAGGGATACAGTTCAGGATGCTGAACAAGTCAAAAGGCCCTGCAGTCTGGTCATTGAGGGCTCAAACGGACAGGGTTTTGTACCGGCTGAAGATGAGACATGTCCTTGAGACACAGGAGAATCTCGACATCAAGCAGGCGGCTGTAGAGGAAATTATAGTCGAAGGCGGGAAGGTCAAAGGCGTCTTAACAGCGCTCGGTATATTCTATAGTTCAGGGTGTGTTATTGTAACGACCGGGACATTTCTGAAAGGACTGATGCACATAGGACACGAAAGTTTCGCAGCCGGCAGGGCTGGAGAGTTCCCCTCTGTCGGGTTATCAGACTGCCTTGCCAGAATCGGCCTGAAGCTGGGCCGGCTGAAGACCGGCACCCCGCCAAGGCTCGATGCAAAGACAATAGACTTCTCAAAGACAGAGGCGCAGTTCGGCGATGACCCTCCAACTCCGTTTTCTCACAGCACACAAAAAATCACAAATCCTCAGCTTCCATGCTACATAACTTATACGAATCCGGAGACTCATAAGATCATACAGGACAATCTTGAGCGTTCCGCCATGTACAGCGGCAAAATCACAGGAATAGGGCCAAGATACTGTCCTTCGATAGAGGATAAGGTCGTGCGTTTTGCAGAGCGCCAAAGGCATCAGGTCTTTCTGGAGCCGGAAGGTCTGGATACGAATGAATATTATGCAAACGGCATATCAACCAGTCTTCCGCTTGACATACAGACTGCGCTCGTGAGGACAATACCAGGCCTTGAAAACGCAGAGATTATGCGGCCTGGTTATGCAATTGAATATGATTTTGTCTTCCCGACACAACTGAAGCATTCCCTTGAGACAAAAAATATCGAGGGTCTTTTCCTCGGCGGCCAGATCAACGGAACTTCCGGATATGAAGAGGCTGCTGCGCAGGGCCTGATTGCAGGAATAAATGCAGCGTTGAGGCTCCAGGGCAGAGAGCCCCTGGTTTTGGGCAGGCACGAGGCGTATATCGGCGTTTTGCTTGATGATCTTGTAACAAAAGGCACAAAAGAACCATACAGAATGTTCACCTCAAGGGCGGAATACCGTCTGCTCCTGCGGCATGACAATGCAGACATGCGCCTCATGGAAAAGGGGCATGAAATCGGCCTTTTAAACGATGAAACTTACGAGTATTTTGTAGATAAAAAGAAAAAGATAGAAGATGAAATCAACAGGATCAAAAAGACACGTGTAAAGCCTGACAGAATCAATGCGGCGCTGAAAGAACTCGGCACGTCGGCAATAGAGGAAGACAGCCCCCTTGAGCAGCTCCTGAAAAGACCTGAGGTTTCATACGCTGTTATCAGGCAATGCTCGCCCTCTGAAGTTGAGCTTGGAGATGATGTTGAACATCAGGTGGAGATACAGGTAAAATATGAGGGATACATCATCAGGCAGCAAGAGACAGCAGAGAAGTTAAAAAAACTCGAGGAGAAGAATATCCCTGCTGATATTGACTATAAGGCCCTTCCCGGCATTTCCAGGGAGATACTCTGCAAGCTTGAGGAAGTTCGTCCTGCTAATTTGGGCCAGGCAGGCAGGATACAGGGAATGACGCCTGCTGCTTTATCTCTTATCATGATCGCAATAGAAAAAATAAGGCGCTCAAGGGTCAGTCATTTATGAATTTTGATAACATGACATTGGAAACTTGCCAAAGGGCCCTTGAGGCGGCTGAAAGGTCAGGGGATGCTGCCGCAATCTCCAAATGCTCTAACCAGATAGCGATTATCCACCAAAAACAGGGTGATTACGATAAGGCGCTTGATTTCTCTTCCAAGGCCCTTGAGATGTCAGAGAAGGTCCAGGACACTGCCGAGATATTCAAGAGCTATCACCAGATAGCGATCGTCCACCAAAAACGGGGTGATTATGATAAGGCGCTTGATTTCTCTTATAAGACCCTTGCTATTGCAGAGGAGATCGGAGACGTCACAGGGGTATCGAAGAGCTATAACCAGATAGGCATTGTACACCAGAAAAGAGGCGACTATGACTGGGCCCTTGATTTTTATCAGAAGGCGCTTGAAATTGCGGAAAAAGCAGGGGATGCTGACGGCACATCTGTAGGGTATCAGAATATCGGGATTGTCTACCAGAAGCGGGGCGACTATGACAAGGCGCTTGAACTGTCCCAAAAGGCGCTCAAGCTCAAGGAAAAGACAGACGATTTTCATACGATCTTGCGGATCTACGGCCAGATAGGGCTTCTTCATAAGTTGCAGGGGGATTTTGACAAGGCGCTCGATTTTACCCTCAAGGCCCTGGGGATTGCGGAGGATATCGGCGATATCGCCGGGTTATCCAAGTGTTATAACCAGATAGGCATTATTAACCATGAAAGAGGGGAATACAACAAGGCGCTGGATTTTTATCAAAAGTCCCTTGAGATTGCCGAGGATATCGGCGATATTGCCGAGGTATCTAAAAACTATAACCAGATAGCAACCGTCTATCAAAACAGGGGCGATTTTGACAGGGCGCTTGAATTTTCCTCGAAGGCCCTTGAAATCTCAGAAAGGATCGGCGATATTGCCTCAGCCTCGATGAGTTACAGGCAGATAGGGATAGTGCATCAGGAAAAGGTCGGGGATATCGTCGGCATCTCAAAGAGCTATCACCAGATGGGCATAGTCCATCAAAACAGAGGCGACTATGACAGGGCGCTCGAGTTTTATCAGAAGGCCCTTGAGATTGCCAAAAAAGTCGGGGATATCGCCGGAGTGGCCGGCACTGTAGGCATGATAGGGAAGGTCATGCATATGAAAAAAAATTATAAGGACGCCTTCATAGATTACCTTATCTCCATTGATATCTTTGAAAGGATCGGCTCGCCCAACCTCAACATCATCAATGAATTAATATCGGAGTTGACAAAGGAAATGGGGGAAGAAGACTTTAACCGGTTACTGGAAGAATTTCAGAACCGATCTTAGATAAAAAACAATGCAGGCGCTTTTTAGAATGCCGGGAGATTATTCATGAAAGATCAGCCGAAACGGGTAACAAAATCAGGAAAGCAACTGACCGTCATACCGGATACCCTCGACTTCCGGGACAAGATGTATGAGGCGACCCTTGTTGAGGTGCCGATAAAAATTGATTTGGATAAGAAATATAAGGAGTTGAAAGTGCCTGTCCTTGACCAGGGAAAAGAGGGCGCATGCACAGGATACGGGTTAGCGACAGTAATCCATTATCTAATGCGTACAAGGAAAGTGGCGCCTGACAAAACTGAAGTGAGCCCTAAAATGCTCTACTTATTGGCAAAGAGGTATGACGAATGGCCAGGTGAAGAATATGAAGGATCGTCTCCGCGTGGCGTTATGAAGGGATGGCATAAGCACGGAGCAGCTTCGAGAAAAATATGGGATAAGACCGGGCGCATTACACCTTCTGTTGCAGCGGATGCAGCTAACCGGCCCCTTGGGGCTTACTACCGTGTCAACCATAAGGACCTTGTTGCCATGCACAGCGCAATTGCCGAAGTGGGAGTTCTCTATGCCGGCGCAACTGTGCATGCCGGATGGGATAACGTAAAGGACGATGGAATAATCGCAAAAGAAGATGAAATACTCGGCGGGCATGCCTTTGCCGTCGTCGCCTATGATAAAAACGGGTTCTGGATACAAAATTCCTGGGGGACAGGCTGGGGGAAAAACGGTTTTGCGAGAATCAGCTATGATGATTGGCTTGCCAACGGGACAGATGTATGGGTAGCCCGCCTCGGCGCTCCTGTCATCGCAACGAGCAAAGAAACGGTTTCAATCCGTCACTCAGCTCTCACTTCTTATTCCGACGCCCAAAGCAACTACGAATTGCGCCGTCATATTATCAGCCTTGGCAATAACGGCGTCTTAAACCCAAGTGGCGCCTATGGCACAAGCAAGGAGGAAGTCGACCATATATTCAGCGATTATATTCCTGCAGTTGCCAAAAAGTGGAAGAAGAAACGAATTTTGCTCTATGCGCACGGCGGCCTCGTGGATGAGGCCTCGGCTGTCCAACGGCTGGCTGATTACCTGCCCGCGCTTGTGCAGGCTGAAGTCTATCCGATCTCATTTATCTGGCATAGCGACTACTGGTCTACGCTGACATTCATGCTGCAAGACGCGATAAGACGCCGTCGGCCTGAGGGCGCGCTTGATGCTGCAAAAGACTTTATGCTCGACCGCCTCGACGATGTTTTGGAACCTGTTGCGCGGACATTCACCGGCAAGGCCCAATGGGACGAGATGAAGGAAAACGCCATGAGCGCAACGACCGGGCCGGATGGGGGAGCACGCTACGCGGCAGAATGTCTTGCCGGCTTTCTCGATAATAATCGCGAGTTTGAAGTCCATGTCGCAGGCCATAGTGCAGGGAGCATATTTCATGCTCCGCTTGTCCAGTTGTTGAGCTCAAAGAATATTAAGATAAACACCTGCACCCTGTGGGCGCCTGCCTGCACAATGAAGCTCTTCAGGGAAGCTTACATGCCGGCGATACAGAATGGAACAATAAATAAACTGGCTATATATACCCTCAAGGACGACATTGAGAAGGATGACAATTGTGGCGGCATCTACCATAAATCGCTTCTGTATCTTGTTTCCAACGCCTTCGAGGACAAGGCGCATATCCCATTATTCAGTGACGGAGAACCGATCCTGGGAATGGCAAAATTTCTTGCGAAAGAGATTGGGGCGATTCAAAAGGGCAATTGCCAGGTAGAATGGATTAAATCTCCTGACGCCGCAACTGCCGGCGCACTGCACCACGGGGACTTTGACGATGACAAACTTACTGTTACATCGACGCTGAACAGAATTTGCGGTGACAGGAAAGTCAGAGACGGAATTACCTTTAAATTCAAACGGTCCGCTTCATCCCTGCGTGACAGGCGATTGAAGCTGGAATAAAGTACAATCATTTAACGAAAAGCAGGACAGGAATATGATTAAGAGGCCGAATCTGCATCTTTGTATCGACAGGCAAAAAGTGGCCGGCTGGGAAAATCAGGTCAGCCCGTACATTGGCGGCCTGCTATTGACGCCTGCTTTTGTTTCAGCAGCTTTTTTATTTATCTTGTCTGGTTGTAGTAATGACAGTTCAAGGCCAGACGCTGCTTATGAACCTCCGCCTTTGGTAGAAACATGTCCCACATGTCCTAAAACAGTAAGGCAGATGCTTTATGACCAAGTAGAGGATATTCTCACAAAGCTGGACAATACCGGGTATAGTCACCGCCCTTTTGTTCTTCATCCGGATTACACGGAACTAAAAAACCAAACCGAATCCACGCCTATAAAGAGTTATGATCTTTTTCTGGACTGTTCCGGCTTTGTGGGTTATTACGTACTGCAAGGGATCGCCCAACCGCTTTACGATCAGATTCCTCGATGTTACAGCAGTTGTCCCAGCAAAAGTTCTGACAGACCATTGGCTGCTGACTTTGTCGACTATTTCGACGAATTGATCGCTAAATTCGGCGGGAAAGAGGCAACTTCACCGGATAATGCCTGCTGGGGCAAGGTTGAATATATAAAAGATGCGCTGCCCGGTGATGTAATTGCATATCTGCATGAGGATAATCTTGATGATAAAACAGCCTATTGCTGTTATAGAGAAGGGACAAAATTCATAACAACATCAGAAAAAAATAAAGCTGAATGCGATGTTTTGCCTGATGGCCATATAATGTATAAGGCAAAGCTAAAGGACCCTGATTGCGATCCTTGCGAGCAAAAGTGTGCCACATACAACACAGGACATGTTCTTTTTATCCACGCTTTACCATACCGCAGTAAAGAGATGAAAGATAATAATGATAAATATCAGTGGGTAGTAGAGGTCGCTGATTCCACTAACAATCCTCATGCGAATGACAGCAGAAAAGAAGGGGAAGATAAGTCGGTCTATGGATCAAATACATACCATGCATGGATGGTTGGCAAAGAGGGATATGTCCAGAGATGTCAAGATGGCAGTTATCATAGGGACTGTAGTGTTTACGGAACGTCTCAAGATCCAGATATAAAAAATATTGAAATAGATGCGCCGAAAAACGATAAGCATCCATATGGTTATCATCCTACAGGTGTTGGCGCAGGAAAGATGTATGTGAATGACTCTATGGATGGCTATAGAGTTAAAAAAGAACAAGATAGCCCAACTGCTGCTAAAGTCGTTATAGGCCGGCCCGTGCCTTGTAAAGAATAAATAGTGAAAAACCCTGTGCCAGGAGCACAGGGCGTCAAAAGTCAAACAGCCTCAACTGCTTCACGTCACTCGCTCTTCCTTGATTTCGGAATACGATTTTTTTCGCTCTTATCCCGCAGCCTCATACACCGGCAATTTCCCCTCCCTGGCAAAGCTATAAAACTGATCTCCGGCAACAATAACGTGGTCCACCACTTTGATATCAATGCCTCCAAGCGCCTGAACCAGACGCCTGGTGATGCCGTGATCGTGGTTCGACGGCCGTACGGTCCCTGCGGGATGGTTATGCGCGAGGATGACGGAGGCTGCCTTATGTCTGACCGCAGCCTCCAAAACGTGCCGGGGATGCACAAAGGCATCCTTCACAGTGCCCTCGCTTATAAGCGCGGGATAGAGAATCCTGAGTTGAGAATCAAGACAGAGGACATAGAATACTTCTTCAGAGCGTCCTGCCATAAGAGGGACAAGATATTTATGAGCCGCATCAAATGTGTTCAGAGGGTTACGCGTATGCTTGATACGATCCAAAAAATAATAGCGGGTTACTTGAGGAATCAACGCAATAAATGCCGCAGCATTCGTTCCAACGCCTTCAACAGCCGCTAAATCCCTTGGATCAGCCTCAAGCACGGCTGAAAGGCTGCCGAATCTCTGAATAAGTCTATGCGCAACAGGGTTTGTATCGAGCCGTGGAATCGCCTGAAACAGAAGCAGTTCAAGCACTTGATGATCCTCGAAGTTGTCCAACCCCTCCAATAGAAATCGTTCCCTCAAACGTTCCCTGTGGCCTTTATGGAGTTGCTGCTGATTTGGATTTGAGCGCTTCTGCGTTTGCATGTATTTATTTTGATTGCCCATGAATATGCGCAATCTTGTCAAGAAGGCCGTTTATAAATGAAGATGCTTCCAGGGAGGAATATTTTTTTGCTATTTCCAACGCCTCATTTATGGTTACTGCTGCCGGAATATCGTTTCTATAAAGGATTTCATAGACAGCGCACCTCAGGATATTTCTGTCAACGGCAGCCATTCTTTCCATCTTCCAGTTGTCAGCCGCTTCCTGGACTACTGCATCAATTTCTTCAAGATGCTTTAATGTGCCGGCAACAAGTTCCCGTGCAAATTCCCTGAGATCGCCGGTTGCTTTTTTATCAGGCAAGCTGTTTTCCCTGAATTCCAGTCCAGACCGGTCTCCGGCAAAATCGTGCTGAAATAACATCCGCAGCGCATATTCCCGTGCTTTGCGGCGGTTCATAGGCAGTAGCTGGGGTTTAGGGAATAGTTATTGGTGAATAACCCGCATACAGGGAAAAACAATTGGATAAAAAATTCCAGTTCGATATGTAATTTCTTTCCACCAATCCCCAATCCCCAATTACTAATCACAGCTTCTTAAACACCTGGGCCATTTCTATAGCAGTTATGGCAGCGTCGAACCCCTTATTCCCGCTTTTTGTCCCGGCCCTTTCAACTGCCTGCTCAATCGTATCGGTTGTCAACACGCCAAAGGCTATCGGCACTCCTGTCTCCATCGAAGCTGCCGCCACACCCTTTGAAACTTCCGCTGCCACATAATCGAAATGAGGAGTCGCGCCTCTTATTACCGTGCCAAGACAAATGAGGGCGTCATACAAACCTTTTGCCGCAACCCTCCTGGCTGTCAGGGGTATTTCAAAGGCGCCGGGCACTTTGATCACATCAATATCTTCGTCCTTTGCCCCGTGCCGCACCAATGCATCCACAGCGCCTTCAAGCAGCTTCCCTGTTATAAAATCATTAAACCTGCTGACAACAATCGCAAATTTCAGTCCCTTTGCCTGAAGTTCTCCCTGAATAACTTTCATGTTTACCCCCCTTGTTCTCATTTAATAAATAAGCAAGAACGCCCTGTGCTCTTGGCACAGGGATGAATTGCTTCCTGATTTGTGTCATTGCCCGACCCCCTGATCAAGTCAGAGGGCATGCTTGTTCGGGCAATCCATACCCTATCCTGGATTGGGAGCCTGCCCCGCACTTGATGCGGGGGTCAAGCCGGACAATGACAACAATATATAAATCCGGATTCGGAGCCTGCCCCGCACCCCCTGATCAAGTCAGAGGGCATGCTTGATCGGGGAATCCATACTCTATCCTGGATTGTCCGGTCAAGCCGGACAATGACAACAATATATAAATCTGGATTGGGAGCCTGCCCCGCACCCCCTGATCAAGTCAGAGGGCATGCT
>PGYF01000030.1 GCA_002839535.1 Nitrospira bacterium HGW-Nitrospira-1 | reverse complement strand
AATGTGGTAATTACAGGGGCGCTTTCAGTATTTCTGCCTTCTATAGATGAAAAGATTTTTTTGGAAGTAATAGAAAAAAGAATCCCTGAGAAAATTCGCAAGGTCAACATCAAGGCATTCTTAAAAGGAAGAGAGCTTATCAAGACGCATTAGTAAAAAGTCGTCAATTAAAGCACATCCGGCTAAGGAGGTTTGAGCTGTCATGATATGGAATAAGGAATTCGAGACGCTGCCGCGTGGGGAACTGGAGGCGCTTCAGTTAGAAAGGCTGAAGAACCTTGTCGAGCGGGTCTACTCCGCAGTCCCCTACTACCGCCAAAAAATGGATGAGGCAGGCGTAAGGCCCTCAGACATAAAAACCCTTAAAGACCTTGCCAGGCTGCCGTTCACCACAAAGGAAGACCTCAGGATAAACTATCCGTTTGGACTCTTTGCCGTGCCGTTTGAGAAAGTCATCAGAATACATGCATCCTCAGGCACAACCGGAAAGCCTACTGTTGTCGGATATACAAAAAACGACATTGATTCCTGGGCCGAGCTTATGGCAAGGACACTTTCGGCAGGCGGGGCGTATAAGGGGGACGTGGTTCATAATGCCTATGGCTATGGCCTCTTTACCGGAGGGCTTGGGGCCCACTACGGCGCGGAGAGACTCGGGGCAGCGGTTATCCCGATATCCGGAGGGAACACTAAAAGGCAGATTATGATTATGCAGGACTTTGGCTCGACTGTATTGATGTGCACGCCGTCCTATGCCTTAAACATCGCCGATGTTATGAAGGAGATGGGCGTTGACCCTTTATCGCTCAAGCTCCGCGTAGGTCTCTTCGGCGCAGAGCCATGGAGCGAAAATATGAGGAATGAGATAGAAAAGAGACTTGGCATAAAGGCCATCGACATCTTCGGCCTCAGTGAAGTGATGGGCCCGGGTGTTGCCAGTGAATGCATAGAAGAACAGAAGGGCCTCCATGTATTTGAAGACTATTTCATCCCGGAGATAATCAATCCTGAGACCGGAGAAGCGCTGCCCAATGGCGAGCAGGGAGAGCTTGTATTTACGACGCTCACCAAAGAGGCGTTCCCTGTAATACGTTACAGGTCAAAAGACATATCAAGGCTGATCACTGAGCCGTGCTCATGCGGCAGGACATTCTACCGGATGCAGAGGATAACCGGCAGGACCGATGACATGCTCATTATCAGGGGGGTCAATGTCTTCCCTTCGCAGATAGAGCATGTCCTCATGGGCATCAAGGGCGTTGAGCCCCATTACCAGATTATTGTTGATCGGGAAGGCGCACTCGATGTCATGGAAGTGCAGGTCGAAGTGAGCGAGGATATTTTTTCAGATAAAGTGAAGGCGCTGGAAGGTCTCGGCAAGCGGATCGAGAGAGAGATTAAGGACCTCCTCGGAACAACATGCAGGATCAAGCTCGTTGAGCCAAAAACTATCCAGCGGAGCGAAGGCAAGGCCAAACGGGTCATTGATAACAGAAAATTATAGTTATTAACGGGTAGAAATCACTTCACTGGGCGTCATTCCGGCTGTGATGGTTGACAGGATTATTTACCGCTTCTCATTTAGAAGGAGGGTTTATGAAAGTCGAACAGATATCGATATTTCTTGAGAACAAGTCCGGCAGGCTTGCAGATGTTGCAGGTGTCCTGGCCCAGTCAGGGGTCAATATCCGCGCCCTTTCCCTGGCAGACACAACCGACTTCGGGATATTGAGGCTTATTGTCAATGACACTGAAAAGGCCAAGCAGGCGCTGAAGGAAAACGGGTTTACTGTCGGAAAGACCGAGGTCATTGCGGTTGAGGTATTTGACCGGCCTGGAGGTCTTGCGGATATTCTGAATATCATAAAAAATAATGGGATTAATGTAGAATATATGTACGCCTTTGTCCGGAAAAACAGCGGCAATGCGATTATCATATTCCGTTTTGACGAACTCGAAAAGGCGATCGAGACATTACAAAAAGCCGGCGTCAGGATCTTAAAGGGCGAAGAGGTCTATGCCCTTTAAGTAACAGTAAAAAAACTTTCAGTACAAGGAGGAATTATGAGAAGAGTAAGGTTTTTAGCCGTAGCATTTCTGTTGATGTTTGCAATGACCGTCTCCCCTGCGTTTGCAAAAGACACAATCAAGGTCGGCGCCATACTGGCCGTAACCGGGCCTGCGTCAAACCTCGGAGCTCCTGAAGCAAGGACCCTTGAGATGCTTGTTGAAGGCATCAATAAAAAGGGTGGAGTCAATGGGAAAAAGATCGAACTGCTTATTAAAGACTCAGGGGCAAACCCTGAGAAAGCCATTTCCTTTGCAAAACAACTGATCGAAGAGGAAAAAGTATTTGCCATTATCGGACCGACAACGAGCGGCGAGACAATGAAGATCAAAAACATCGCGGAAGAAGGGAAAACCATCCTTTTATCCTGCGCTGCAGCCGAGGTCATCGTCAACCCTGTTGCAAAATACGTATTCAAAACACCGCAGAAAGACAGCTATGCGGTCCAAAAGATTTATGAGCAGATGAAAAAGATGGGTATTGTAAAGATCGGCGTTGTTTCGAGCAATACAGGATTTGGCAAGGCAGGAAAAGAGCAGATCGAAAAGATGGCGCCCCAACATGGCATTGAGATTATTGCAAATGAAGTCTATGACAAGGACGCTACTGATCTTACAGCAGTTGCCACAAAGCTGAAGGCTGCAAAGGTAGAAGGTATTATTAATTGGTCTATTGAACCCGCGCAATCCATAATAATAAAAAATACAAGGCAGATAGGCCTGAATGTGCCGATATTCCAAAGCCACGGCTTCGGCAATATCAAATATGTTCAGGCAGCAGGCGAGGCAGCCGAGGGGGTTATCTTCCCTGCAGGCAGACTGCTCATTGCAGATTCGCTCCCAAAGGGCCACAAACAAAAGGCGCTCCTCCTCAAATACAAAAAAGATTATGAAACTAAATTCAAGGAAGACGTCAGCACCTTCGGCGGCCATGCCTACGATGCGCTTACGATACTGGTAAAGGCGATCGAAACAGCCGGCCCTGACAAGAAAAAAGTGAGAGATGCTATCGAAGGCCTGACGGGGTTCGTAGGCACAGGGGGGATATTCAACTTCTCGTCTGCAGACCACAACGGACTTGACATAAACTCATTCGAGATGCTCACCGTCAAAAAAGGAAAATTTGTTGTTTTGAAAAAATAATATAATAATTGTTGTTGTCATCAACATAATCGGGAGTATCCGATGTCTTCCGGATACTCCCGATTCTTTCCTGTAACGGATGTCCTGCTGCAAACAAACAATCTATTTTCTATAACTGCATGAAATCACGTCAGCCCCAAAGATGCATGGGCATGGAAGACTGAAAAACAGGCAGGAAGGCCTTGCATATAATTCGCTTTTTGATAATAATAAACAAAAAAATCTGGCAGGCAGTATTTTGAGGAACACGGTTTGGCTGGAGAAGTATTAAAAAAGAGGCGCGAAGAATCAGGCGTTGATATCAAGGCAGTTTCGGATATTCTCAAGATTAGGTCCGAATATCTTTCCGCGATTGAGGACGACGATTTTGACAAGCTGCCGGCAGCTGTTTATACGATCGGCTATATCCGCTGTTACGCAAAATATCTTGATGTCGATGCCGGGCCTGTCATAGCAAATTTTACATCCCATCTCTCATATCCAAAACCGTCGATCATAATCCCTATAGCTTCTTCCGTGCGGAAAGTCCCGGTTTATTTCTATGTAATATTTGTTCTTCTGGCGGGATTGCTGGCGTTTGCGGTCTATATATATATGGGGGAAAACAGGACAAGCGGCAAAATAGCTGAAAAAATCAATCCTTCTGTGGAAGAAAAAACCCCTGTTCCTGTTGCCCAGATAGAACACAGGCTCGAAATAACATCAATGGATACAGCGTGGCTGCGGATCAGCTACGAAAATGGCAAGAGCCAGGAGGCGCTGCTCAGGGCCGGCGACTTAAAAAGATGGGAATTTAGAGGCGCAGCAACGCTTAGAATCGGCAACGCCGGCGGAGTTACCCTGAAATTTGACGGCAAAGATCTCGGCGTCCCTGGGAATCCAGGTCAGGCATTGACCCTGACTTTTCCCCCAAGTCAGGGCGCCGCTTTGAGGAAATAGTGACGGATACCAGAGACGAAAACAACCTTTTCGATGAGGATGATGGTGCAATAAAGGAGAAAAACGAGGCTGATTTGAAGGCCGTTAATAAGATTGAAACTATTTACCTGGAATTGAAGTATCTTGACTATTACGACATACTCAATGTCAGCAGGAACGCATCGGCGGATGAGATTAAACGCTCTTACTACAAGATGGCCAGGGAGTTTCATCCTGACAGGTATCTGCATCTTAATTCAGATTCGCTGAAGGAAAAATTGAATGTTATTTTTTCATATATCAATGAGGCCTACAGGGGACTTACCTCATCCAGTCATGCGCCACAGGCTGAGATAAAGCCTGGTTTTGAAAGGGATGAAGACCAAAAGAGAAAAATAGCGGGACAGAAGTTTGAAGAGGGCAAGCGCTATTTTGATAAACACTATTTTGAACAGGCGCTTACCTTTTTGGGGCAGGCTGTATATCTTGACGGCTCCAGACCTGATTATCACTATTATTACGGGCTTTCGCTTAGCCATAATCAGAAGATAAGGGAAGCGGAAGCGTCATTAAGAAAAGCAGTTCAACTTGATCCGTATAATTCCGACTATATTACAGAGCTTGGCTATATATACCTGCATCTGGATTTTAAGATACGGGCAGGGAATACCTTTAAAAAAGCGCTTAAATACAACCCATTAAATCAGAGGGCCTCCGAAGGCTTGAAAAATTGCCTGCCATGACCTTATGACCTTGAGGGATTCGTTTGATTTTACCAACAGGGTTATAACAACAATCAAAAAACACTCCATGCTTAAAGGGGGTGAGAGCGTCCTGGTCGGACTTTCCGGAGGCCCTGATTCCGTCTGTCTCCTTGCTGTTCTGAACCGGATGAAAGATGATTTTCATCTGACCATCCACGCTGTTTATGTTGACCATAATCTGAGACCAGGGGAAACGCCCTCTGAGACAGCATTCTGCCGGGAAGTCTGCGGGAAGATGAATATAGACTTCAGGGTAAAGTCTGTTGATGTGAAGGGCTGCGTTAAAGAACACGGAATAAACAAACAGGAAGCAGCGCGGGAATTGAGGTATAAGGCATTTTACGAAGCAGCGCAAGAAATAAAAGCTGACAGGATCGCCCTTGCCCATAATGCCGATGATCAGGCAGAGACTATTTTTATGCGGCTTATCCGCGGGGCCGGAGCTTCGGGCCTTTGCGGTATTCCAGCGAAGCGAGGCTTCATTATCAGGCCGCTCATAGAGATTGAACGCAAAGACGTCGAGGATTTTTTGGAAAGCGAAAATCTCCGTTATGTTGTTGATTCGTCAAATCTGCAGACAGATTATTTCAGGAACAGGTTCAGGCTGATGATCATGCCGGAACTTAAGAAGATGAACCCGGGCCTTATTCAGTCAGTCAATAAGACGGTATCAATACTCCAGGAAGAAGAGCGATATCTCGACATTATTGTCACAAAAACGCTGATGAAAATGATCAGCAGAAAGACCGGCAGAAGGATCGAACTCTTCCTCACGCCGATGGAGGCGATGGACCTCGTGATATTGAGGCGGTTGCTAAGACGTGCGATCGATGAAACAGAGAGTCTCAGGGGGATCGGCTTTATCCATATCGAGGATATTATCCGTCTTGTCAAAGAAGGAAAGTCGGGAGACAGGATATATCTGCCCAAGGGTATCAGGGTCATAAAAGATTATTCTCTCCTTGTGATAACATCTGAAAAACCACGTAAGATCGCTTCTTACGAACTACACGTTCCTGGTGAAGCGGCTATTGTTGGAGCAGGGCTGGTAATCAAGGCATCCTTTGAAGATGCAGGTGAAGATTTTGGCAACGGGAAATCATCGGTTCTCCTGGATGCAGCCGGCATGAATTTGCCGCTTAAGCTAAGGCCGAGAGAGCCTGGAGATTATTTCTACCCTCTCGGTTTTGGCAAGAGGAAGAAACTCCAGGACTTTTTTGTTGATGAAAAGATTCCGAGAGACGAAAGAGACAGCGTACCTTTAGCGTTTTCCAACGGCGATATCGTCTGGGTGGCCGGTTACAGGGCGGATAACAGATTTCGTGTGTCCGGCAGCACAAAAAAGTTTCTGAGACTTGTTATAGTAAAGGGGAAATTTTAATGAGAGGAGGTTATTTTGGCTGAAGAGATAAGAGTGAGGTTTGCCCCGAGTCCCACGGGTTTTTTGCATATCGGAGGGGCAAGGACAGCGCTTTTTAACTGGCTTTACGCAAGGAATACAAAAGGTGTGTTTATACTGCGAATCGAGGACACGGACAGGACACGCTCTACGGATGAATACATAGATGCGATTATAGAAGGCATGAACTGGCTCGGCCTTGATTGGGATGAGGGGCCGTTCCGTCAGACCGACAGGTTTGACGTCTACAGGAGCTATGCTGATAAACTCCTGAAAGAAGGCAAGGCATATCACTGTTACTGTTCCGCAGAGGAGCTTGAGGCGAGGCGAAAAGAGGCAATGGCCATTGGCAAGCCGGTCAAATACAACGGCAGGTGCAGGGACATGAAAGAACCCGTTCCAGGCGTTGCGCCTGTAGTCAGATTCAGAATGCCGCAACAAGGCCGGACCGTTGTTGATGATCTCATACGCGGACATGTTGTCTTTGAAAATGAGCAGCTTGATGACCTGATTATCCTTCGTTCAGATGGGACGCCAACCTATAACCTGACAGTTGTTGTTGATGATATTGATATGCGTATAACACACATTATCCGCGGAGATGACCACCTGAACAATACTCCCAAACAGATACAGATCTATCAGGCCTTTGGTTATAGCGTACCCAGGTTCGCCCATCTGCCGATGATACTCGGGGCAGACAAGACGAGGCTTTCGAAGAGACATGGCGCTACCTCTGTGATGGCCTACTATGAAATGGGCTATCTCCCTGAGGCGCTCGTAAACTATCTTGTCAGGCTCGGCTGGTCATACGGCGACCAGGAGATTTTTACCCGGGATGAGCTGAGCAGGCGCTTTTCCTTTGAGCATGTTGGAAAGGCAGCGGCAGTATTTAATCCCGAGAAACTTCTCTGGCTGAACAGCCAGTACATCATGAGCGCTTCTCCGGAAAGGCTTGTTGAACTGGTCAGGCCGTTTCTTATTAAGGAGCATCTCATCAGTGAAGATCAGGCGCTTGACACAACCTGGCTTGCAAAGGCAATACATACCCTGCAGGAACGCGCCAGGACGCTCGTGGAGCTTGCCGCTTCCCTGAGGTACTATATTTCGGAGGATGTTGTATTTAACGATAAGGCAAGAGAGAAGTTCCTGAATGAAAAAAGCAGGGAACTCCTCATGGAGCTGAAAGAGGGCATATCTTCACTTTCTGAATTTTCAATGTCTGAACTCGAAAGCCTCTTTAAATCGATCGTAGAAAAACACGGCGTCAAGCTCGGCGCCCTTGCCCAGCCAGTGCGCGTTGCCATGACAGGAGGGACTGAAAGTCCGGGCATCTATGAAGTGCTCGACGTGCTGGGAAAAGAAAAAGCGTTGAGAAGGCTTGAAAAAGCGATAAAGATGATTGGAGACGTCTGAATTTTAATAATTCCCATTCAAGCCATGGATATTATGTCTATGGGGAATGTCGAGCGTTGCCTTACTAATATGCAAATCCCGATATTATCGGGGCGGTTTCCGTTTATTTAATAACTGGTTGGGCCCCGAAATAAAATTTGCTTATGCCATATATAGTACAGTATAATGTACATTAAATTGTACGAGGTGATATATGAAAAGATTAAAAATCAACGAAGATATCAGCCCGATGTCTGAATTCAGGACTGGAATTGCTTCCTTTATTAAAAAAATACATAATACAAAACGCCCGCTTATTATTACACAACATGGGAAAGGCGTGGCTGTTTTGCTCGACGCTGACGAATTCGAGTCGATGCAGGAAAAGATTGAACTCCTTCAGGATATACAAACGTCGATTAACCAGATCGAAGGCGGCCAAGGGATTAAACATAACTCTGCTAAAGCAGCCGTGCTTGGCAGGATCGAAAAATGAAAATAGTCTGCGTCAAGGGAGCGAATATGAAACATAAACCAGCTTTGGTAGTAATGGATATCCAGGAGGGTTTTTTTGGCGAGAAGGCTAAATTGCCAATTCACAACGAGAACAAGAATTCCTTTTTGAATGACATTCGCGAATTAATAGGAACCTGGGCAAAAAATGGTCGCGACGTCATTTATGTTCGGACTATTTACGGGAAATGGTCTCTGTTGAATTTATTCACCAATAGCGCTGTCAAAAAGGGGACTGAAGGCACGAGTTTGATTAGCTCAATTTACAGAAAAGGTTTTCCTGTATTTGATAAAAACACACCGAATATCTTCAAAAATGATGATTTTGAAAAATACCTTCAGGAAAATCATCACAAAGAAATAGTGATTTGCGGGGTATTTATTGAATATTGCGTATCCAGGGCTGCATTCACTGCAAAGAATAAGGGTTACAAAGTGTCGGTTATAACTGATTTAGTTGGTTATAGAAACAAAGATAGATTTGTGGCAATTCTAAAAAAGATGGAGAAAGCAGGGATCACATTGAATGGAAAAGATAAGTATAAAAACCTATAGCAAAGCTATGAACACGTCTGTTAAGAAAAAAGATTAGTCCAAAGAGGAAGGAACAAAGCAGATGAACAATCCTGAAATTCCAAAACATTCTGATTTCATCCGCGATATCGTCACGGAGGATGTTAGAAATAACAAATACAAAGGCAGTGTGCAGACGCGCTTTCCTCCAGAGCCAAACGGCTATCTCCACATTGGCCATTCCAAATCAATCTGCCTCAACTTTGGCATTGCAAAGGAGTTTGGCGGCCTTTGTAATCTCCGTTTCGACGATACCAATCCGAGCAGGGAAGATGTCGAATATGTGGATTCGATCAAGGAAGATGTGCGCTGGCTCGGCTTTGACTGGGGAGACAGGATGTTCTACGCCTCAGACTATTTTGAGCAGCTCTACCAGTATGCGGTGGAGCTGATAAAAATCGGCAAGGCCTATGTCTGCGACCTGAATGCGGATCAGATGCGGGAATATCGCGGGACTCTGACAGAGCAGGGCAAGGAAAGTCAGTACCGGAACCGTTCCGTGGAGGAAAATCTTGACCTGTTCCAGCGCATGCGTGCAGGCGAATTCCCTGACGGCTCCCACACACTCAGGGCAAAGATCGATATGACATCAGGCAATATCAATATGCGCGACCCGGTGATCTACAGGGTCATGCGGCAGACCCATCACCGGACAGGCGACAAATGGCGCATCTATCCGATGTATGACTTTGCGCACTGTTTTTCCGATTCGATCGAAAAGATAACCCATTCGATATGCACCCTTGAGTTTGAAGACCACCGGCCCTTATATGACTGGTTTCTCGATCAGCTTGGCGTCTACCATCCGCAGCAGATCGAATTTGCCCGCCTCAACCTCAGCCATACAGTCTTGAGCAAGAGGAAGCTCATCCAGCTGGTAGAGGAGGGTTATGTAAGCGGTTGGGATGATCCCCGGATGCCGACAATTGCAGGCATCAGAAGGAGGGGCTATACGCCGGAGTCAATCAGGAACTTCTGCGAACGCATCGGTGTTGCCAAGAGAGACAGCACAGTTGAAATGCCGCTCCTTGAGTACTGCATCCGGGAGGACCTGAACAAGAGCGCTTCGCGTGTTATGGCTGTCCTGCGGCCGCTCAGGGTGGTGATTGAAAACTATTCTGAGAATCAGACAGAGGAACTCGATGCAATCAATAATCCCGAGGATCCTGGAATGGGTATGCGTAAGGTCCCTTTTTCACGGGTGCTTTATATTGAGCAGGATGATTTTCGCGAGAACCCGCCGAAACAGTTTTTCCGGCTTGCCCCAGGCCGTGAGGTAAGGCTGCGTTACGCCTACTTCATAAAGTGCACAGGGGTGGTGAAGGATGAGCAGACCGGCGAGGTTATTGAACTGCGGTGCACCTATGATCCGACAACAAGGGGAGGCGATGCGCCTGACGGACGTAAGGTAAAGGCGACGCTTCACTGGGTCTCTGCCGGCCATGCGCTTAATGCAGAGGTGAGATTATACGATTATCTCTTTACAAAGGCGACCCCAGGGGAAGACAGCGGCGATTTCAAGACTGACATCAACATGGATTCCATTAAGGCGCTGAAAAACTGTTCTGTAGAGCCAGGACTTGCCGGCGCTGCGCCTGGGAGCCGTTACCAGTTTGAGAGGCTCGGATACTTCTGTGTTGATCCGGATTCTTCGGAACAAAAGCTTGTATTTAACCGCATTGTTACGCTGAAGGATACCTGGGCAAAGGTTGAAAAAACGATAAAGAAGAACGAAGGGCCAAAATAGAGAGATGACCCAGGAGATTGATCTCCTCTTCTGTATATTTTGTTTTAGGCTCATCGTGAAAGAATGTGGGTAAAAATATTAAAAAAAAGCTATTCTTAAGATGATTCAAATGGAACGTTTACACGGGATTTCGTCATTCCACGGCTTGACCCCCGCATCAAGCATGCCCTCTGACTTGATCAGGGGG
>PGYF01000029.1:11066-12116 GCA_002839535.1 Nitrospira bacterium HGW-Nitrospira-1 | reverse complement strand
AGGGTTCTTCACAATGTCCTTTCCTGCCATCCTGCCTCCTTCTAAAAAGAGGCGGTCTAACATTCTTAAAAGCGGACATTTCTATTTTGGTATGACATAGACCCAACAAAGAGACCCAACAAACATAGAGAAAACAAACAGCAGCCCAGAATTCCTTTGACTCTTTTGTGCCGATTTTTTATACTTCAATTATGCGCAAGATAGCGGTTATAGACGGTCAGGGCGGCGGTATCGGCAGCCTGATCGTAAAAAGGCTGAAAGACGAATTCAAAGACAGGTTCGAGCTGCTTGCCCTCGGCACAAATGCCGCCGCCACCTCTGCGATGATGAAATCACGGGCAAATAAAGGCGCAACAGGCGAAAACGCAATCCTCTATAACTCCGACAGGGTTGATATGATCATAGGGGCCCTCGGCATCACCCTGCCCAATGCAATGCTCGGCGAGGTGACTGCGAAGATGGCCGCGGCGATCGTGTCTTCACCGGCCAGGAAAATCCTTTTGCCCTTGAACCAGGAAGGGATCGAAATCGCAGGGGCAAACAAAGAGCCCCTTCCCCATTTGATAGAACTCTTGATAACAAAGATAAAGGAGATGGAAAATGTGTGAGGCGAATGCGTATATCCTTGAAAACGGAAAAGAAAATCTGTATCTCGAAAACGTGGATGTCATAAAACCTGAAGAAGGGAAAATATTCCTGAGGAATCTCTTTGGGGAACAGAAGGTCTTTGAAGGAGAGATCAAAGAGGTCTCACTGTTGCGGCACAAGATAGTTCTGCAGAAGAAATAAGCAGCCTCATGCAGGACATTGCCGATTTAATGAATAAGCAAGAACGCCCTGCGCTCTTGGCACAGGGATGAATTGCTTCCTAATTTGTGTCATTGCCTGACCCCCTGATCAAGTCAGAGGGCATGCTTGATGCGGGGGTCAAGCCGGACAATGACAACAATATAGGGTCTTCGTGGATGTGAGTGGGTAAAAATATTAGAAAAAGGCTATTCTTAAGATGATTCAAATGGAACGTTTACACGGGATTTCGTCATTCCACGG
>PGYF01000029.1:0-10940 GCA_002839535.1 Nitrospira bacterium HGW-Nitrospira-1 | reverse complement strand
CAAGTCAGAGGGCATGCTTGATGCGGGGGTCAAGCCGGACAATGACAGAATAAATTTGTTTTGACTTTTGACGCCCTGTGCTCTTGGCACAGGGTTCTTAACAATAAATTCAAGCAGCAAACAGAGGTTTATGTTCCCATGATTCATTTTCAGAATGTTACAAAAGATTATGACAACCAGACCGCGATAAAGGATATAAGTTTTTCGGTCGCTAAAGGCGAGATGATTTTTCTGACCGGGCCGAGCGGTTCAGGGAAAACCACCCTCCTGAAGTTGATATACCTTGCTGAGGAGCCGGACAACGGCGCTATCACCATAGCCGGGATAGAGACTTCACAGTTGAAAGAATCCGGCATACCCTATGTCAGACGCAATATAGGAATCGTATTCCAGGATTTCAGACTCCTTGAAAACAGGACGGTATTTGAAAATATTGCGCTTGCCCTGCGCATCAGAGGCGTCAGGGAAAGGGAGACAAAAATCAGAGTCTATGATGCGCTCAAGACCGTAAACCTCAGACATAAATCAGACAGTTATCCGAAGACGCTTTCGGGAGGGGAACAGCAAAGAGTGGTTATCGCAAGGGCGATAGTCTCAGAGCCTGCGATCCTGCTTGCTGACGAGCCGACCGGCAATCTTGATCCGGATACCGCGGCAGGCGTTGTCCGGATATTTAAAGACATACATGCCAAAGGCACCACAATCCTCGTTGCCACTCATAACAGGGAACTCTACAGAAACACCGGCAAAAGGGTTTTAAGGCTGGACTCAGGCAATCTGGTTGGGGAGGCGCTCGGCTGATGATCGCACCGTATGCGCTGAAACCTGCAATACAGAGTCTGTTGAGGGAAAAATGGATAAACCTCCTTTCGGTCATGACCATAGCAGCAGCCCTTCTTATAATCAGCGTCAGTTTTTTCGTTCTTTACAATATTGATATTGCAACGAAGAAGCTGCCGGAAAAATTTTCAATGGCTGTCTATCTCGACAACAATCTTCCAAAAGACAGACTCGACACTATTATGGATTCATTTAAAAAAAATAAGGCGGTTCTTTCCATCAGATACATCTCAAAAGACGAGGCGATGAAGGAATTGAAGGCCTCTCTCAAGAATTCGGATTATATCCTGGAGGGGCTTGATGAAAACCCTTTGCCGGACTCCATAGAAATAAAGCTGAGGACAAATGAGGTCGAGACAGAAACAGCGCGGCAGCTTGCCGGTGAAGCCCTTAAAATAAAAGGCGTAACAGAGGTGGACTACGGCGAAAAATTTCTTTCTACCCTGAATACCATTAAAAAAGGCTTCAAGGTTATAGGGTTGGTTTTGGTTGCAGTCCTTTCGGCAGGCGTTATCTTTGTCTGCTACAGCACGGTGAAAATACTCTTCTACAGAAGGACCGAGGAGATTGAAACATGCAAGCTGCTCGGCGCTACAAAAGGTTTTATCAGAATGCCTTTTCTGATCGAGGGCGCTGTTATCGGAGCCTGCGGCGGTTTGCTCAGTCTTGCCGGATGTTTTTTCCTTTACTCCATGGTATTCCTGCGGCTAAGCATTGCCATTCCGGTATTTAAGGACATACTTTTTCCTGTAAATCTTTTTCTGCCTTTGCCGGTCATCGGAATGCTGCTTGGAATAACCGGCGCAGCAATAGCCATTGGAAGGCTGCGCTACTGATGTTCCCTGCCCTGGCGCTCGCGCTTCTTCTGCTCTTTCCTTCTGTCTCGCACACTGCAAAACCTGAAGAAGAATTCAAAAAAATACAGAAACAGATACAGGAACAGAAAAAAAAGCTGACTGAAACACTGAGGTACGAATCATCTGTTTTAAACGAACTCGACAATGTCAACATAAAACTGGGCAAAGTCGAAGCAGACCTGAGAAAATACCGGAAAATTCTGAGGCAGACCGAATCCGAGATAGAGACAGTCAACAGTGAGATTGCAAAAACAAGGGAAAGCCTCGAAAAACAGAAAGCCTGGCTTGCAAGGAAACTCAGGCTAATGCAAAGATACGGACACACAGAAGACATGGTGACGATCCTGATGAACGCTGAAGATATTCCCCGGATAATGAGGGCATGGAAATATCTGGAAAATCTGACGCGTTATGAACATAGCGTTCTCACTGCTTACCGCGCCAACATCAGCGCCTTAAATAAAAAAGCAGAGGAGCTTCGCATTCTCAGGGCAGAGCTCGAAGAAAATACCGAAAAAGTAAAGTCAAAGGAAATTGAGATGGGGGAGAAAAAAAGAGAAAAAGAACTCATTCTCACTTCTGTGCGAAACGAAAAAAACTCACGCCGGAAAATGATCTCCGAGTTGAAAGAGGCATCCCAAAAACTACTCGATTTTATCCGTGAATCATCTGTCACAGACGACTATTCAGCAAAAGGTTTTGGCCGTGTAAAAGGGAATCTCCTCTGGCCTGCTGAAGGTAAAATCGCTATTTCTTACGGCTCACAGAAAGACCCACAGTTTGGCACTCCGGTGTTCAGAAACGGCATTCATATCCAGACAGACGCCTCTGAAGATGCGCAGTCTGTTTACGCCGGCAAGGTTATCTTCGCTGAATGGTTCAAGGGGTTCGGCCAGTTGGTGATCGTAAACCACGGGAGCGGCTACCATACGCTCTATGGCAATCTTTCAGAGATTTTTACGCGCGTTGGAGATATAATAAAAGAAAAGCAGATTATCGGCAAGGTTGGGACGTCGGGCATATTGAATGCCGCCGGTCTCTATTTTGAGATCAGATACAAAGGCAAGCCTCTCGATCCCGTCCAGTGGTTAAAAAGAAAAAAGCGATAATCCAGGAGGTCACATAAAATGTCAGGAAAAAGGGTATTGTTTGTCTGGCTGTGCATATTCATTGTTGCATCTACGGGAATCTTTATCGGAAGATGGTCTGTTGCCGGCGTAAGCGCGGAAGGAGAAGGATATGAAGAACTCCGGACCTTTACGGAAGTCATGTCTATGGTAAAAAAGTACTATGTCGAAGAGGTTAAGCCAAAAGACCTTGTAAACGGAGCGATAAAAGGCATGCTTAACTCCCTTGACCCGCATTCAAGCTTTATGACCCCTGAGGCTTACAAAGAGATGCAGGTGGATACAAAGGGAGAGTTCGGAGGGCTTGGCATACAGATCGGGGTAAAAGACAGCACACTGACGGTCATAGCGCCCATTGAAGACACCCCTGCCTACAAAGCAGGAATAAAAGCCGGAGATAAAATCATAAAGATCAACAACGAATCTACAAAGGACATGAATATGCAGGATGCGGTCTCGAAGATGAGAGGCGCTCCGAAGACTTCGGTCACCTTAAGCATCTTCAGGGAAGGCTGGAAAGACACAAAGGACTTCACGATTGTGAGGGACATCATTAAAATAAAAAGCGTAAAGTCAAAGACGCTCGAAAATAATATCGGCTATATAAAGTTGAGTCAGTTTCAGGAACAGACAGCAGACGACCTTATAGTTGCCGTCAAGCAGCTCAATGATTCCAAGGCAACTTCACTTATCCTGGACCTCAGAAATAATCCCGGCGGCTTATTAAACAGCGCTATAGACGTTGCCGGTCAGTTCCTGCCCAGGGGCAAGCTTGTTGTTTACACCAAGACAAAGTCCGGAGAGAAGTCTGAGTTTAATACCGGCGGGGACAATATATTTACACTGCCGATGATCGTCCTGGTAAACCAGGGGAGCGCCAGCGCATCCGAGATCGTAGCAGGGGCTCTCAAAGACTGGAACAGGGCTGTAATCCTCGGCAACCAGACCTTTGGCAAGGGTTCTGTCCAGACCGTAATCCCGCTGAGCGGCGGCGCAGGGCTGAGGTTGACCACCGCGAAGTACTATACGCCGAAAGGCACTTCAATACAGAATACCGGCATAACGCCTGATATTATTGTGAAGATCGCAGCGAAAAACGGCGTAAAAGAACATCGTGTGCTCAGGGAAAAAGACCTCCAGGGTCATCTGAAGAATGAACAGAAGGATTCTTTGCCTGATGATGAGGAAACCGCGCCGCTTGAAGTCGATGAAAAAGATGACATTCAGCTCCAGCGGGCAATAGATATTCTTAAGACATGGGATGTCCTCAAGGCCTTGCCGAAGGCGGCGTAATAAAGACCGTGATGTGTAATGCGTAATGAGCTGCTTCTTTTTTGAACTCGTTACGCATCACGCATAACGCATAACGATAAAATGGCGCGTATAGTGTTTGACATAGAGACAGCAGGGTTTGACCTTGAATCACTCGATGAGCCTGTTCGTGATTATTTGCTGAAATGGGCGGAGACAGAGGATGAAAAAACCGAGGTCAGGGAGAGCCTCTCGTTTTACCCGCTTACCGGTGAGATTGTCTCTATCGGCATGCTTAATCCTGATACCGGCAAAGGCGCTGTCTTCTTCCAAAATAACGGTAACCCACTCCTTCCCTTTGAGGAGGAAGGGATCAGGTACGAGGCAGGAGATGAGGTTGAGATCATCCAAAAGTTCTGGGGCACAATAAAAAGTTACGGCCAGTTCATCACCTTCAACGGCAGGGGCTTTGACTGCCCCTTTATCATGGTTCGTTCTGCTGTCCATAAGATAAAACCTCTCAGGGATATTCTGCCGAACAGATACGGAGATACCCATATCGACCTTCTGGATCAGCTTACTTTCTATGGCGCATCAAGGAGAAAATTCAGTCTTGACATGTGGTGCCGAACCTTCGGCATCAAGAGTCCGAAAGAAGGCGGCATCACCGGATATGACGTCAAAGACTTCTACAGAAGCGGCAGGGGGCTCGATATAGCAAAATATTGCACAGGCGATCTCAAGGCTACCGCGGAACTGCTTTTAGTCTGGGAAAATTATATTAAATACTCGAACCACAAATAATAATCAGATAAAAAGCGGCGGCGTGCTTGCATACCGGTCAGCGATATATAAAGTCAGATCCTGTTGCAGAATGTCCCGGTGCGTCTGCAAGGCCAGGGCCGAGCTGTTGTTTTGCTCTGAGAGATGCGACAGGCAGGCCCACTTCAAACGCTTTCCTGCCGTTGCCTTCAGCAGTTCAGCAGCCTCGATATTCGAAAGGTGTCCTTCAGGGCCTTTGATGCGTTTTTTCAGAAAAGCCGGATAAAGACCGGTTTCAAGCATATCCGGGTCATAATTACTCTCGATAAAGACAGCATCGAGTGAACAGACCACCTCGGAGAGCCCATCGAAAATATGGCCGAGATCCGTCATAATCCCGAGCCTTTTGCTGTCTGAAGAAATGACAAATGCCGCGCTGTCAGAGGCGTCATGGGGAGTAGCAACGGCCTCAACAGAAACTCCACCGAACTGAAGCATTCCGTCAGAACGAAAAAACCGGACGTCGTTCAATTTTCCAAGCGGATGTCTTTTCACCGCTGTGTCATATGTCTTGCGAGTAATATATAAAGGCAGGCCGTATTTTCGCTGATACACCCCTGCATGCCTGACATGATCAAAATGGTCATGGGAGATTATCACGGCGTCGACTCTGCGGATATCCCGGCCATGGGCCGCAAGCCTTGTCTCAGCCTGTCTGCCGTTTATCCCGGCGTCAAAAAGCAGTTTGACACCGCCGGCCTCAACATAAATGCAGTTGCCGTTGCTGCCTGATTGGAGCGCTATCGCTGTTATATCCATAGGCTGGTATATTATTAAGGCAGGAGAAATAATAGTCAATGGTTATCTCTGCCCCCTGTTTTTGTCATAACGGCAAAGCCTTTTGTCATTATGACAAAATTTAAAGACCCTTCTTATAAAACGCCTTGATTTAATTGAAAATTGTCTATTGGCATATTCTTTGCTGCTTAGTGCTGTTTAGTAGTTAATATAAGACCTTAAAAAAGACGCCGGCGCAAAATCCTAAATATTTCTAAAGTGTCATTCTGAGCCTGTCGAAGAATGATTCAAAATAAATACCCTTCGACTCGGAGAATATTAAACAATCGTTGGGTCGGCTTCTGTTTTTGTTGCACTTCGACCTTGAATGTGGGAATGGATATCCAGTTTGGTTAAATGTGAAGGTAAATTTAAAGGAGATTGGAATGAAATTGCGGACAAAATATCTGATTAGCTTTTTCAGCAGCACCTTGATTACTTTGGTTATTGTTGGTTTGTCGATTTTTGGTTTTTACCGGCTGGACAAAACAACCAATTATCTGGTCACGGTGAACAGCAGGGTGATGGAATATTCCAACTTGTATGAAAAGGAGCTGGCCAAGTCTCGTAGGGCAGAAAAAGAATTTTTTATTTTTCCAGACAATCTTACAAAACAGATAAAATATATCAACGCCTGGAAAAATTCCATGGACACTATTAATGACTATCTCAAAGAGCTTAATGACCTTTTCATTCACGAACAGCGCGGGAATTTATCAAACAAGGTTATTCAGGCAGAGAATATTGTTGCCAAGAACAGGCTTGAATGGGACAGAGTTGTGACAAAGTTTCAGGAGACCAGGTCATACGATACCGTCGACAAAGCAGAATACGGAAAATTCAAAGAACAGACACATACTCTTGAAGATATCGGAAAAGAGATATCAGCCTATGCGCTTTCAGAAGTTGAGAAGGGAAGACTGGAAATCAATAGAATCCAGAAACAGACCGATATATGGATCAAACTAATTGCTATTGCCGCTGTTCTTTGGGGTTTTATTGCCCCCATCATATTTGCCAGACAGATGACGTCCACCATTATTTACCTCAGCAAAATTGCTAATGATATCAGTAAAGGGGATATGGAACAGGAAATTGAAGTAAACAGAAAAGACGAACTTGGAGATATGGCCCAATCCATCAAGCGCCTGCAGACAAGTATGCGTGTTATATTTAAAAAGATATCATTCTATAAGTAATTGCATTTAATGGGTTAAGGAGATTTTTTATAACTGAAACTTTTCTATCTTTCTGTATAGAGTTCTCAACCCTATGCCCAACTTTTTTGCCGCTTCAACTTTATTGCCGCCGGTGTCTCGCATGGTATCCATTATGGTTTGCCTCTCCATTTCCGCAAGGACTCCATCTTCATGATCGTCAGCGTGCCGGACATCGCACTGAGAGAACAGATAATCAGGAATATCGTCAATTGTTACTTGACTCCCTCTTGCCAGCACAACGAAACTCTCTATGCAGTTCATTAGCTCCCTCACATTTCCCGGCCAGTCATAAGACCGTATCATAGCCATTACCTCGTCTGATATGCCGGTGATATGCCGGTTATGTATTTGCGAATATTTGTTCAGAAAGAACCCCGCCAGGTCATCTATATCTCCTTTTCTCTTCCGTAGCGGCGGGACGTCTATCTTGACCACCCTTAAGCGGTAATAAAGGTCCTCCCTGAAAGAGCCTTCACTGACTAACCTCTCAAGGTGTTTGTTGGTAGCTGATATTATCCTGACGTCAACCTGACAGGTCTTGTTGCCGCCGACCCGCTCAAAGGTTTTTTCCTGAAGGAACCTCAGCAGTTTTACCTGTATGCCAAGTGGTATGTCTCCTATCTCATCAAGAAAAAGCGTGCCGCCGTCAGCAAGCTCAAACCTGCCTTTTTTCGAGGAGACCGCCCCTGTAAAGGCGCCCTTCTCATGGCCGAATATTTCCGACTCAAGCACTCCTTCGGCAAAGGCGGCGCAGCTTACTTTTATAAAAGGCTTGTCTGAACGCGGGCTGTTATAGTGAATAATATTTGCAATAAGTTCCTTGCCTGTGCCGCTTTCTCCTTCTATAAGCGCTGTTGCCGCGGTAGAAGACACATGCCGTATAATTTCCATGATTTTACCCATCTCCGGCGAGCTTCCAATCATGTTAACCAGCGGGTAGTTTTCCCGTATCCTGGCCCTCAGCAGGATATTCTCTTCCTTAAGCCTTTTGTTTTCAAGGGATTTCTCAATCAATAAGGAGATCCTGTCAAGATTTACAGGCTTTGTTATGTAATCGTATGCCCCGAGTTTCATTGCCTGCACAGCGGACTCTATGGTGGCCTGCCCTGTAATGAGAATAACAACCGGACTGTTGTTAAGAGCGTTTACCCTCTCTAAAATATCAAGCCCTTTTAAACCGGGCATCTCCAGGTCCGACAAAACAACATCAATTTTATCGCCCTTTCCGATAATATCAAGCGCCTCCTGCCCATTACTTGCCGTATAAACGGCATACTCCTCTGATAACGCCCTTGACAGTGTCTCGCGCGTCAGTTTGTCGTCATCAACGATAAGTACAGATGCATTCATTATTGATATTGTTCCTTAGCTTCCGGAATCCCGCCTGCAACAGGCAGCAGCGCCTCAAATGTCGTCCCTTCGCCGACCTTGCTCGCGCAGGAAATTCTGCCGCCGTGCCCTTCTATAATACTTTGGACAATAGCAAGTCCTAACCCAAGGCCGGCTTCTTTTTTTGAAAAGAACGGCTGAAATATCTTATCAATATCTTCCGCATTAATGCCTGTGCCCGTGTCGGAAACTTTAAGGCTTACCGTATTGTCTTCTCCAACTGTTGTTTCAATAGTTAGAATGCCGCCCTCAGGCATTGAATGTATGGCATTTATGCAAAGGTTTATCAATGCCCGTATTATTTTTTTATCGTCAAACATAAACCGGGGCACATTACCGGAAAGTTTAAGCTGAAGCCTCACCCTGGCTGCATCGGCCCTCTGGCTTATCATGTCTGCCACATCCGCAATAATTTTATTCAAATCATTCTCTTTTAAATCAGGAGGAGAAAAGCGCGCAAACCTGACAAATTCTTCAAGTATGCCGCTTATCCTCAGCGCTTCCCCGTCTATTAAAGAAATTATATTAATAACATCTTTTTTCAAATAACTGTCCTCTCCGCCGCATTGGGCCACCTGTTTTTTCAGAAGTTGGAGGTTCATATAAAGAGAGTTCAGAGGGGTCTTTATTTCATGGTTGACGCTTGCGGCTATCTGTCCCATGGCCGCTATTTTTTCCAATCTGACAAGCTCATTCTGTGTCTTTTTCAGCGAATCATAAGCGTCTTTGAGTTCATAAGTCCTTTCGTTTACTTTTTGCTCAAGCGAACGGTTAAAATCAACCAGTTGCTTTTCCTTGGACTGAAGCCTTTCAGCCATTGTATTAAACGAATCATACAATACGCCTATTTCTGTTTTGGAGTTTACATCAACTCTGAACGACAGGCCCTGCCTTGAAAGCTTCTGTGTTGCGGCAGCCAGATTCGAAATCGGCTTGACAATATATCTGCCATGCAGCCAGTAACCGATAAATACGCTTAAAAGCCCGGCGCCTGAAAGCGCGACATAAAGCGTAAAAATAAAGGACAGCAGGCCCTGTGATTTTTCCACCTTTTTGGTTATCTTTTCAAAGTGGAGCTTATTGATCTCAAGCGTCAAGGTCTCGATATTATAGGCATACTTCTCCAGATATATAAGACGCTGCACATCGCCTGTTTTTTTTCTTGCGAAATCTTCAAACACCGGCACGATACCTCTTATCCCTCTCAGGTTATCGCCTAACAGTCTCAACAGCCTGAGTTCTTCCCTGCTGCTTTCCGAGTTGCCTGACTCTTCTTCCGCTTCCTCATATTGGATGTATTTCTGCAGATCGTTTTCTATTTCGGTGAGCAAAGCGGTTGCACGTCCGGCATACTTCTCATCAGAGTCTATAATGAAATGGTGGATGGCAAGCACCAGATTGTAAGTCTTGTTATGTATCTGGCTGACAAAAGCCACATTTTTGCTCTCTTCTTCTATTGAGTATGTTTTTTGCAGTATTCTGTGGACCATATAAATGGATTGGCCGCCTATGGCAATGACGCCGGAAAAGGCTGCAAGAAAGAAGATAAGCATATAGGTTCCGAGGCTTTTTTTCATTTCATGACTCAAGATCGTTTATTGATGAAGCGTTTTTTTTGTTATTCATTTTCATTCCTGCCCGCGACAGAATTGCTTATTTCTTTCCTAAGTCCGTCAAGTTCCTTTAAAGTTTTTTCATAATTACCGGGGCCCACGGGAGATTCCACAATATCCCCGGAAATATGCATATATTGTTCATTAATTATCTTAAACCTCTCTCTCAGATTCTTTATAATTACATTAATATCATGAGCCACATCCTGAAATTCGTCCTTCCCCCTCAGGGCTATAATAGTTGCGAGGTCGCCGTCTGTAACCCTTCCGACGTCCTTCGTCATCCTTAATATAGGCTCTGACGCCTTTCTTGTCATCCGTATAGATGTGAAAACTAAAAGAATGGCTACAAAGAGAAAAGCGGCAAGATTTACATAAATAAGGACAGGCCTGATTAACTCATCTGTGGATTTTATATTTATATGTGAAAGCCACATTACCTTCTCCAGTTCCTTCAAGACAAAGAAGTTGAATGCTATCGTGGCTATGATACTTCCTAATAAGGATAAAATCAGGAAAGGCATGACAAACCTCATCTGAAATCCTGTGTTAATAATATACTTGCGCCTTTTAAATATCATATATTCTCCTTACTTGATATGACACTCCAGACAGAGCCTGCTTTTAAAATTATTCAAAACAAGCATAAAAGGTTCTTTTGAATAAACATTGTGGCATGTGCCGCACCCTATCTTTCCGTTAAACAGCCTTATCTCCTTTGGCAGCATACTTGAGGGGCGATAATAACGCATTTTTTGTGCGCTGATTCTTTCATGGTAGATTCCTATGGGATGGTTCATTTCTCTGCTCTCATGATTCCATATGCCGGCGCCTAAGGAAGCTGTGGGGACATTAAGAGATGCGATATGGCACTCAATACACTCCAGGGACATCCTGTCAATACTCGTGGCGCGGTCAGTTTCCGTATATGTTCCTGTATGAAGCTTCTCTAAAACAACATGCCCTTTTTTATCAACCTTATGACAGGAACTGCAGAAAAATGGTCCTCTTACCCCTCTCCTCAAGAAATACCTTCTTTCTTCT
>PGYF01000134.1 GCA_002839535.1 Nitrospira bacterium HGW-Nitrospira-1 | reverse complement strand
TCGTGGAATGACGGAGGGGGGTCGTGGAATGACGGAGGGGGGTCGTGGAATGACGGAGGGGGGTCGTGGAATGACATGATTTGTGACAAGAATGACCCATACGATTACGCGAAGACCCAAAAAATTAAAAAATTTTGACGTGCAGCGCCTTTCGGGGAAATCAGGAATCAATCAAACAATGCTTCAAAGTCCCTTGGACTGATGATTTTGACGCCTCTGAAGTTTTTCAGCACAAGCAGATCAGCATCTCCTGTTACAAGATACGCCGCTTTTGCTGCGAGAGCGCAGGCGAGGACGTTGTCGTCATCGGCATCCCTGCAAATGTCCGTAATTTTGACGTTGTGCTTAATGACATGGTCAATAGCCTCTATGATGGGCTCCATTGCCAAAGCGGTTTCATCACGTGAAAGGCGAAATTTCTTTGAGAGGATGCGCCGGATTTCGGTCATAATGAACGGGCATGATACAAGCGAAAATTCCCGGCTGCGGGTCCTGTGCAATAATTTTGCGCAAACCCCTTCTGTGATGATTGCCGCAATGAGCACATTCGTATCAAATACGGCAATCATGATATTGTTTTAAAAACATCCTCTTCACTGACAATGCCGAGTTTCTTTGCCTTTGGGCCCAGCTTTTTCTGCACTGCCCTGAGCTTTGTTTCCCACAGGAACAGGCTCAGAGATTCCTTCACAATGTCGCTCTTGTTGCGCCCGGAGCCTTTTGCAAACCTATCGAGCTCCTCGGACATGTTTTCCGGCAGGCTGACGGATAATACTGTTCTCATAAAACACCTCCTGTATTACATGTATTACAATACACTACAATTGCAGAGATTGCAAGATATCTTTATCCATAGGGGCTGATAAAAATCAGGGACATAGGCGCAAATCTCAAATTGTATTCCGGCATGTATAAGGTGTTACTGCAAAATACTTTTCAGTCATCCATGGTTCGACAAGCTCACCATGACAAGCGCTCTGTCACCCGGAGCCTGTCGAAGGGTCACCATCCATGTCCCTGCTGATTGCATTTTTTGGGTTGACTAATTGTCTGCTTTTGTGTAATCTGTCTTACATATAGGAGGTAAATCAAATGAGCGCGACAATCACAATTCGCATCAACCCCAAAACTAAAGACCGCCTCGAAAAGCTCGCGAAGGTTACGGACAGAACAATGTCATATTTCGTAAGTCATGTGCTTGAGCAGGCCATAGAACAGGAAGAATGGCAAATAGGCGAAATAAAGCGCAGAGTCGAACTTGCAGACAAGCCGGGGACCAGGTTCATCCCTCATGAAGACGTCGAGGCATGGCTAAAGTCATGGGGCGCGACAAAGGAGAGGAAGCCGCCCAAATGCGGATAGAGTGGCTGCCCGAAGCAGGACAGGACCTCGTTGAAATTCGGCGCTTCATCGCGGCGGATCATCCAGGCGCTGCCGCGCATTCGGCAAAACGCATTCTCGATACTGTCGCATATCTCCGCGACCATCCGGAGATCGGCAGAGCAGGACGCATTCCGGGAACGCGTGAACTGGTAATCCCC
>PGYF01000133.1 GCA_002839535.1 Nitrospira bacterium HGW-Nitrospira-1 | reverse complement strand
TATTATGACTGCCAGTGGCAGTGCCAAGCTCGTTATGAACCCTGCTACCGCAAATGGAGGGGATCCCGCCGTGTCGGGCGGCGCTGTCAAGTGCGGTTTCAATCCTAATGGCAGCTTCAGGGGCAGGGTTGATTTTCCAGGTCGTTCCGGTACAGGTTTTCTCGCTATTAATAGCATTGGATACACCGTCATAAACAGCCTGGGCGCGGTAGGCAGCACGACCAAAACCGATTTGCAGGGCATGAATGGCGACCTTACAGGACACTATGCCCTTGGCAGCGATATTGATGCGTCCGCAACACCCGGTTGGAATGGGGGGAAGGGCTTTACGCCTGTAGGCTATAATGGGTTTACTGGTGCCTTTAATGGTCTTGGGCACACCATCAAGAATCTTTATATAAACAGATATAGTACGATAAATAATTCTACATATAATCGTGTTGGGCTTTTCGCAACTATCTCTAATGGAGCGACTATCCGCAATGTAGGGATGGTAAATGGTAATATAGCCGGTTCTTACTATGTTGGTGGTCTAGTAGGATGGTCAAATCAGGGAGTAGGTATCAATGTCATCGCTAATTCTTACAATACAGGTACGGTGAAGGGTGTTTACTGTACAGGTGGTTTAGTAGGTATAAGTTATTATGGTGGAGTAAATTCTTATACCATTATTACCGATTCCTACAACACAGGTGTAATAGACGGCACGACAGGGGGTAATGGACAGATTGGCGGATATGTCGGCGGACTGGTAGGTGCACCTGAACATTATAACAAGATTACCAATTCTTATAATATAGGCGAAGTAAAAGGCACTTACTTAGTCGGGGGGCTGTTGGGCATACTTTATGATGGATCTATCCTTACCAACTCTTACAATACAGGCAAAGTAACTGGTAGTCTCAGTGTTGGTGGGCTGGTAGGCGCAAGTTTTACTAATTCTAATAAAATTACCAATTCCTACAGCATCGGTAGTGTAACCGGAACCGACTCCGTCGGTGGGCTGGTTGGTGGCGCTAGCAACACTAATATTACCAACACCTACAGCGCAGGCAAAGTAACTGGCGTTTCTAACGTCGGCGGGTTAATAGGCTCGAAGGACAGCACCGTTACTGTCAACAATAGTTTTTGGGACAAAGACACCTCGGGCCAGGCTACAAGTGCTGGTGGAACAGGTAAGACTATGGCAGAGATGAAAACACTCTCCACATTTACTAATGCAGGTTGGGATATTGACAACCAGGGCGGCACGGGCAAGATCTGGCGCATTTATGAAGGTGAAACCTATCCGTTACTCAGATATTGGCTAAGACCTCTTACCGTCACTGCCAAGAACGACAGCAAGACATACAATGGACTGGCTTACAGCGGAGGCAATGGTGTAACTTACAACTGCTTTATTAACAATGATCCACTACCCTCACAACCTGGGGGTACACCACTTGAAGGCATACTAACTTACGGCGGAGATTCACAGGGCGCAAAGAATGTTGGCAGTTATGCCATCACCGCCAGGGCGCGCTGACAATTACCCCCAAACCATATTGGGATGCCAGCAAGGATGGGGACTGGTCCGGCGCATCTTATGATAATCCCTCAGCCGGCTACGGCACAGCCCTGGTGCGTGTTGTCAACGGCGGTATCCATGGTATGCGTATGATGTCTCAACCTCAGCAGGTCTTTGGTTATTTAGGGCCAGAGGAGACAATAGGGGAGGCTTATACCTCATCCTGTATATGTGAAATAGAAAGATGCATATGTGACGAAGATGAAGGAAGATACAGATAGTTGGTGGGCCGTGTAGGAGTCGAACCTACGACCTACTGATTAAGAGTCAGTTGCTCTACCAATTGAGCTAACGGCCCATACACCAAGATACGAACCTTTTTACTACGATTTTATCTTGTGTCAAGCCGTAGATAAGGACACTTTGGATATGTCCGGTAGGAAAGGGCCAGATACCAGCATGAAATCCGGCCTTTTTTTGCTATTGATTTACTTGTTTTCTTTGATTGCTATCTTGATCTTCTTGTGATAGTTAATTGGGGACGTTTGATAGTTAATTGGGGACGTTGATACCTAACGAGTTTTGAATTTGAGTGAAGTTAATTGGGGACGTTGATACCTAACGAGTTTTGAATTTGAGTGATGCCACAGGCAAGATTGCCTGGAAGGCGGATTACAAACCATTTGGAGAAGAGAAGGCGGTTACAGGGACTTTTGATAATAATAAACGATTTGTCGGAAAAGAAAAAGATGTTGAAACCGGGCTCAATTATTTTGGTGCAAGGTATTTGAAGGACAGGATTGGGAGGTTTACCTCGGTTGACCCTGTGGGGCCGGTGGATGAGAACTGATCTTCCCCCGAAATAGTGGACACACCGAAAGGTTAGGTTACAATACAACCTTAAAACCTTAGGAGGTGCGAGATGCAAGAGAGGAAAGGGAATAGG
>PGYF01000132.1 GCA_002839535.1 Nitrospira bacterium HGW-Nitrospira-1 | reverse complement strand
GTAACTACTCAGCCTGAAGAAATACAATCAGGCAGATAGGGGTTGCCAAGAAAAGCTTGACGTAATGCATCGATACCATTTACACCATTTTTTCTGGCTGTTGAAATATATCCACGAATATTACAGAAGATCTCTGCTCCAACCATTGTGCGAAAGCATCCAGAAATTTTTAGCTTAACTTTCATCATACGGACATCTCGTTCTGCTTGATTATTATCAAAGGGAACCCGTAAATCTATCAGGAATGCCAAAACAGCAGACTTATGAACACTAAATTCTTCCAACAAATTTCTGGCTGGATTTTGTTTGATCCGTCCTCTCTTTTTATCCTGGCTCACATCCCTTTGCGGAGGAGGGTTATCCCGGTATCCCTCCAGGAGCAATTTATTGTAGCGTCTGATGAACAAATTTTTCTGTTTTCCTGGTAAACACTTCATTCCTTTTTGCTGTGCTGCTTCTACGGTTTCTTTCATTTCCTTCAATAACCCGTTCATCTTTGTGACCCATGGTTGCGGATATCGCTCTTCCAGGAACTGAAGCCGTCGTAAGTGGTGAACATTACAGAGTCCGTGTTTGACTGGGTATTTGAAATATGATTGCCAGCCATCATGAATAGCATAACCCTGTAATTTCGATAGGATCCCTACATCATCCATCGCTTTATGTCCCCGTTTGGTATGAATGGCATAACAGGTTAATTTGTCTGTGCTCGCACTGTGCAACCAGTGTAATTTACCATTCACCCGTACCCCGGTTTCATCAAAATGAACAACAGCTTCTTTTCGGGTTATCTGTGCTTTGATCCGCTCACTTACAGGAAGGGTTCGTGTTGCCACATCCCGGCAGGCTGAAATCAAACTCGCTTCAGCGATTGTTTGTCCATATAACGCTTCAATTATTTCTTTTGTGCGTGCCAAAGGGATCATTTGGTACTGGTTGAAATAAACCGCTACTGCTTTTGTTTCAATTCCGTATTGCACCGCTTGAATAACCCCTTCTGGAAACTTGCCTTTGTTTTTCTCTCCACAGTGTGGACATATTTTGATTTCAGCTTGATGTTCTGTTACTGCCATCTTTACCTTGGGAATATCAAATACCTGCCGCTTTTCAACCCCTGCAATCTTCACTCTCGCCAGGTCGCTTTGGCAACATCTACACTCCTGTACCCTATGAATTTCGGTATAATCCGGTTTCTCCACTGCTTTGAGGGTATTACCTGGGTGTCCTGCTTGTCCTCCGCTCTTTTTCCCATGACGCTTTCGTAAGCTTTTCGGTGTTGGTTTTTTAAACCCATCACTTGATGGTGGCTTATTGCTGTTACTGCTGTTTTTGGCTATTTGATCTTCTAACCGCTTGATGCGCTCCTCATGGTCTGTATTTATTTTTAACAATGCCATCACCAACGCAACTACTGCTTCTTCGCCTTGTTGATAAATGGATCGTATTTCTTCTTCACACAAGAGGAGTTTTGGTTTCATTCTCCTATTGTGTCTCTTTTTTTCTCCGCTGTATAGATTCTTTTGTCCTATATAATTATTGATGAATGACTCATATTACCTGAGTAGTTAC
>PGYF01000028.1 GCA_002839535.1 Nitrospira bacterium HGW-Nitrospira-1 | reverse complement strand
ATATATTGTTGTCATTGTCCGGCTTGACCGGACAATCCAGGATAGGGTATGGATTCCCCGATCAAGTCGTGGAATGACGGAGGGGGGTCGGGCAATGACGGAGGGGGGTCGGGCAATGACATGATTTGTGACAAGAATGACCCACACGATTACGCGAAGACCCAAAATATTTAATCCGTTTACAAAAAAAAGGAGCCGCCTATGCCGAAGAAAGACTATATTTTTACTTCTGAATCTGTTACAGAAGGACATCCGGATAAAATAGCGGATCAGATATCGGATGCAGTGCTTGATGCGATACTGGCGCAGGATCCGGCAGCAAGGGTAGCCTGTGAAACCCTTGTAACAACAGGCCTGGCATTTGTTGCCGGAGAGATCTCCACGACATGCTATGTGCATATACCCGATATCGTCAGACAAACTATTAAAGATATAGGATATACCCGCGCAAAGTATGGCTTTGACTATGAAACCTGTTCGGTAATCACCTCGATTGACCAGCAATCAACAGATATAGCAATGGGGGTTGACATAGGCGGGGCAGGAGATCAGGGCCTGATGTTCGGTTTCGCCTGCAACGAGACTGCGGAGTTGATGCCAATGCCTATCATGCTTGCCCATAAGCTTGCGATGCGGCTCTCAGAGGTGAGGAAGCAGGATATTCTGGGGTATCTCAGGCCTGACGGCAAGACACAGGTAACAATCGAATATATTGACGGAAAGCCGTTTAAGGTAAATACGATCGTGATTTCTTCCCAGCACAGCCCTGATATCACTATGAAGGAGATGAAGGAAGACATCATCGAAAAGGTCATCAAGCCTGTTGTGCCGAAGGAGCTGCTTGATGAAGAGACCGTAAAATACCATATCAATCCTACCGGCCGTTTTGTAGTCGGCGGACCTATGGGAGACACAGGCCTTACCGGCAGAAAGATCATCGTTGACAGTTACGGAGGCGTGGGCAGTCACGGCGGCGGGTGTTTTTCGGGAAAAGATCCAACGAAGGTTGACAGGTCAGGCGCTTATATCTCACGGTACATAGCAAAGAATATTGTTGCAGCCGGAATAGCAGACAGGGTTGAGGTCCAGCTCGCATACGCTATCGGCGTCCCTGAACCTGTCTCGATCCTGGTCGGGACCTTTGGAACCGGCAAGGTCGAGGAAGAGAAGATTGTGAAGCTGGTAAGGAATAATTTCAATCTGACGCCGAAAGGCATTATCGATCATTTGAGGCTCAGGAGGCCTATCTACAAAAAGACGGCAGCCTACGGGCACTTCGGAAAGACTGATCCTGACTTCACCTGGGAGTTGACAGACAAGGCAGAGACACTGAAAAAACAGGCAGGACTGTAAACGGTAATTGGGGACTGGGTGTTAGGGGTTGGCAAAAGCCGGCGTTTAATTACTAACCCCGAATCCCTGATCCCAAATCCCAAACAATGGAGGATAGATGATAAAGCACGATATAAAGGATATTAAACTCGCACAGAAAGGTAAATTGCGGATTGAGTGGGCTGCGAAAGAAATGCCTGTGCTGCAGAGTATTACTGACAGGTTCAGGAAAGAAAAGCCGTTAAAGGGTTTGCGGCTTGCGGCCTGTCTGCATGTAACTACCGAGACCGCAAGTCTTATGGAGACTCTAAAGGCCGGCGGGGCCGATGTTTATCTCTGCGCATCGAATCCGCTCAGCACCCAGGACGATGTTGCCGCTTCTTTGGTCAGGAATTCCGGCGTCCCGGTCTTTGCGATAAAGGGAGAAGACAACAAGACCTATTACCAGCATATCATGGACGCCCTTTCTTCAAAGCCGAACATCACGATGGACGACGGCGCCGATCTTGTGTCAGTGATCCACACAAAGAGGAAGGAACTTTTGAAGAATCTCATTGGCGGCACAGAAGAGACAACCACAGGCGTGATACGGCTCAGGGCCATGGCTGCAAAGGGGGTGCTGGAATATCCGATCATAGCTGTAAATGATGCATACACGAAATATATGTTTGACAACCGTTACGGCACAGGCCAGTCAACGCTTGACGGCATAATCAGGGCAACAAACAGGCTGATTGCCGGCTCTGTTTTTGTTGTCGCCGGATATGGCTGGTGCAGTAAGGGCATAGCCATGAGGGCAAAAGGCATGGGCGCAAAGATTATTGTCACTGAGGTCGATCCGCTTCGCGGTCTTGAGGCAACGATGGACGGTTTCGACGTCATGCCGATGAAGGAGGCTGCGAAGATCGGCGATATATTTGTTACTGCTACCGGTGATATAGACGTCATCTGCAAGGAATGTTTTACCCTTATGAAAGACGGCGCGATTTTCTGCAATTCAGGCCATTTTAATGTCGAGATATCCATAGATGAACTGAAAAAGATGGCGAAGGCAAGGAGGATGATTAGAGATTTTGTTGAAGAGTTTACGATGAAGAACGGCAGGAGGATATATCTGCTGGGCGAGGGACGGCTTATAAACCTTGCTGCTGCAGAGGGCCATCCGTCTGCTGTTATGGACATGAGCTTTGCCAATCAGGCCTTATGCGCGGAATATATGGCGAAGAATTACAGGAAACTCGAAAAGAAGGTTTACAGTGTCCCTGAAAAGATAGACCAGGACATAGCCCGGTTGAAGCTCAAATCCATGGGCATAAAGATCGATGCGCTCACCCCGGCGCAGAAGAAATATCTTCAAAGCTGGGAAGCAGGGACATAGACTGTATGATTTCCGTTGCTATTCTGACGTTAAGCGACAAGGGCGCAAATGGAGAGCGGGAAGACCTTGCGGGCCCGCTTATCAGAGAGATGATAGCAGCAATAGGCGCCACTGTCGAATATTATGAAATTATCCCGGATGAAAAAGGTTTAATAAAAGAACATCTGATTGAATACAGTAAAAAAGTTGATCTTGTTATAACAACCGGAGGCACAGGTCTTTCTCCGCGGGATGTTACTCCAGAGGCAACACGGGAAGTGATTGATAAAGAGATACCCGGCATTGCTGAGACAATGAGGGCTGTTGGGTTGGGGAAAACAAAACGCGCGATGCTTTCGAGGGCTGTGGCAGGTGTCAGGGGAAATACCCTGATTATCAACCTGCCGGGCAGCCCCAAGGCAGTGAAGGAAGGGCTCGAAGCGATTATGGATGTTATCCCCCATGCGATAGAGAAGATCAAGGGCAGCGCAGAGGACTGTGCGGCACAGGAAGGTATGCAGAGATGAATGACGTCTCGTTCTCACTGGCGTTCTTTGCAGGTGTGTTGTCTTTCCTGCCTGAAAAGCAGAGCCGATAAAAAGCGGATACGTTTCCTCACCATAACGAATTCTCTGGCCTTCATATCAGGATTTTCCCTTATCTTCATTGCCCTCGGCGCTTCTTCTTCTGTTGCCGGAAAATTCCTTTTTGAATATCAGGACTGGATACGGATCATCGGCGGGATACTGGTAATATTCTTTGGACTGTTTGTATCAGGCATCATCAGGCTTGATTTTTTATCAAGGGAGAAAAAGTTCCACCTCAGCGGAAAGCCTGCCGGATACATCGGTACTTTTTTTGTTGGCATGACATTTGCCGCAGCATGGACGCCCTGTATAGGCCCGATACTCGGCACGATTTTGGTCTATGCAAGCTCAAAGGGTTCTGCTGCATACGGCTTTAAACTCCTTTCCGTGTATTCTCTCGGACTTGCGCTGCCCTTTTTTCTTTCATCGCTCATGTTCAATTCATTCCTCAGCTACTCGGTCAAGATCCGCAAGTATATGAGAGTGATCATGATCGCAAGCGGGCTGCTCCTTATTGTCTTCGGCATACTGCTCCTTACAAACAACGTGCGTCAACTTACCTCCTTTTTCCCTGATATGGGTATGTTTGCCTGCTCGGGCGATGATACTGCACGGGATGATAAGCATAAGCAGCAGAAATATTCTCCGTCAAAATACGCTTCTCCTCCGCTGGTCTTGTCTGTCCTGCCGGTCGAAAGCGCCGGCGCAATGTATGAGAGATTTTTGCCGTTAAAGTATTATCTCGAAAACCAGTTAAAAAGGCCTGTGATTATCAAGGTTGCAAAAGATTATGAATCTGCTGTCCGGGGAATAGGGGAGGGGGTTGTCCATCTGGCATTTCTTGACCCTGCTGCGTATTGCGAGGTCATGGCGCAATATAAAAACAGAGTAGTTCCCCTCGTCAGGTCTATGGGCAAAGAGGGCGCTACATCCCGGAGTGTGCTGGTTGTAAAGGATAATAGCGGTATAGAGAAGGCAGCGGATGTAAAAGGAAAAAGACTCGCCCTCGGCAATAAACAGTCGTCATTCAGCTATCTGATACCCCTTGCAATGTTAAACGATGTGGGCCTGAGGGTCAATGACTTCGCAAGTGTTGATTTTCTGGAGCAGGAAGACAGGGTTGCGCTTTCCGTCCTCATCGGCGACCATGAGGTGGGCGCTTTGAGCGAGTCTGTGGCGAGAAAATATACAGGAGACGGGCTTAAGATAATAAAGACTTCAGAGGCTATCCCGTCATTTGTTTTGTGTGCGTCCAATATACTTCCTCAGGAGATAAAAACTGCTGTGGTCAAGGTCCTCGGCTCATTACAGGGCAGGGGAACCATTTCGGCCATTGATTCGGATATTGAAGGGTTTGCTGCTGCTGAAGACAGGGATTTCGACGTCATCAGGGTGATGATAAAAAATCTCACAGGAAAGGACTATATCGAGTACAGGCCAAAGACAATAAAGGTTGCAGTCCTGCCGCTCTATTCAGCTATCACAATCTATAACAGGTATGACCCGCTAATGAGATACCTTTCACAAAAAACAGGATATGAATTCAAGCTTGTGATACCAAAAGACTTCGAGGATTTTATGCGGGTGGTCAAGAGCGGCAAGGTGGATTTCTCTTACCAGAATCCATATATATTTGCATTGATTGACAGGGAGGTGGACATAAAGCCTTTAGTTACAACAATTGGCGAGGATAGCCCTTCTGAAGGGTCGAAGGACAATGGCGATAGCTATAGAGGAGTTATCATAACGAGACAGGACAGCGCTATCAGGAACATAAGCGGCTTGAGAAATAAAAAGATATTAATCACTTCGCCCATGTCTGCAGGCGGCTATCTCTCCCAAAGGCTTTTTTTGATGAAGGCCGGAATAGACACGGAAAAAGATATGAAAATTATAGACGCCAAAAGACAGGAGAATGTAATTTTAGGCGTTTACCGGGGTGAGGCGGATGCAGGTTTTGTCCGGGGATCGGCTCTTGTTGTATGGAAAGATGCGGTGGATATGAAGAAGATAAGGGTGCTTGCGAGGACAACCCCTATTCCCAACTGGCCCTTTGCAGCGTGCGGCAAGTCCAACCCGTCTCTTGTGGGCGAGGTGAAACGTCTGCTCATAGACCTGAAGGATGAGGCAATTTTGCAGGCAGCCAGGATAAAAGGTTTCAAGGCAGCCGGCGATGCTGATTTTGAGGTCTTCAGGCAGTATTGATATGAGTATCAAAGGCATATTCAGAAAGCTGACACTGGCCCGGAAATTTTCTGTTGCTGTTATTTTTATGATTCTCGTCATAATGCTCCTGGTCAACACCCTGATCATCTCATACCAGAGGACTGTTCTGAAAACAGAAATTGAAAATACTCATTTTGTTGTTGCAAGAAATCTTGTGAGGGACGCTGTTGAACCGCTGCTCTATATTGACCCCCTGAGGCTTGATGAATTGGTAATGTCCATTGCGAATACTCCCGGGTGTATGCATGCAGGCATTATTGACCGTAAAGGAAGAATTGTTGGGCATACAGACAGAAAATTGCTCGGGCAGTTTTTGCCTGATATGAACAAGAGCCTGACCGCAGACGTCCTGGAAAAAGGCGTGGAATATGTCTTTGATGTTTCAGGAAATGATACTAAGGAAATATTTGCGCCTGTCAGGATAGGGTATGAGGTTATCGGGATGGCCGGGGTGGGTTTTTCGAAAAGCAATGTGAATGCGCTTATCGAAGGCAATCTGAAAAAACTCAAAAATTATGTTCTGATAATCTCTGCCGGGATAATTCTGCTCGGCATATGGGGTGCGTTCATTTTTGCCGGACTCCTTGCGATGCCGATGAAAAAGCTGAAGGACAAAATGGAGCTTGTGCAGGCCGGGAACCTCGATGCAGAGATCAGGAATGACAACTTGGTCAACTGCTGGGAATTACTTGCCTGTGAAATAAAAGGGTGTCCTGCATATGGCAAGACGAGATGCTGGACAATACCGGGCACGCTCTGCTTTTCATGTGAGCAAAAAGGTGTTGCCGAGAAAATATGCGATTGCAAAAAGTGTTTTGTGTATAAAACGTCATGCGGCGATGAGGTCGGGGAGCTTATTGAAGTATTCAATCAAATGATAAAGAATCTCAAGAACAGCCTGCGGGAGATTGAAGAAACCAATAAAGAACGGAGCCGGCTCGAGAAGGTCTCCGCCCTTGGCGAGATGTCCATGACAGTCGCGCATGAAATAAAAAATCCTCTTAATGCGATCCTTGGAGCTGTTTCGTACTTGCAGGATAATTTCAAAGGGGAAGTATTAAGTGAATTTCTTGAGATTATAAAGGAAGAGACTAACAGACTCAATGAACTGGTGACAAGCTTTCTGAGATTCTCAAGACCGGCCCCTCTGAATGTGCAGCTTGCCGATATTAACAAGATTATTCGTGAAACAGTGGAACTCGTCAGGCAGGAGGCCACAGGCAATAATGTGGAGGTCGTCACGCGTCTTGATGAAAAGGCCCACCCATTTCGTTTTGATATTCAACAGATAAAACAGGCGCTTCTCAATATATTTGTGAATGCGCTTGAGGTTACCAGGGAAGGGGATGCGATCAGCATAGAGAGCGCTGTCTTTGACTCGAGGGTGCGTATTGTGATAAAAGATACTGGAACGGGCATGAGTGAGGAGACCATATCTGAAATCTTCAAACCTTTTTTTACAACAAAAACCAGGGGATCAGGACTCGGTCTTGCCTGTGTTGAACGGATTATTAGAGATCATAAGGGGGACATCTCTGTAAAGAGCGAGGCAGGGAAGGGAACAGAGTTTACTATCATCCTCCCCCTCGTTCAATCATAAGAATATGGCAAACAACAAGGGAACCATACTGCTTGTAGATGATGAAGCAAATATCCTGAAGGTATTGTCGGCGATTCTTAAGAAGAACGACTATGATGTCTATACAGCAAGGACTGCTGAGGAGGCGATGGACAGGCTCACAAAACTGCCTTTGGACGCGGTCATTACAGATTTCAGGCTCCCCGGGATGAACGGGACTGAACTTTTGCAAGTTGTGCAGGATAACGACTTGCACGTGCCTGTTATCCTGTTTACAGCATACGGCACTATTGAAAAGGCGGTTGAGGCGATGAAAAGAGGCGCATTCAATTATCTGGCAAAACCTGTCAACCCTGACGAACTCCTTACGGTTATAAGAGAAGCGGTTGAAAAACATCAGCTGCTCCTGGAAAACAAGGAACTGAAAAGCATATTAAAGGAGCGCAACAGCTTTAAAAGCATCATAGGAAAAAGCAGCATTATGCAGGACATCTTTAATCTTATCGAGACAGTATCCAAAAGCTCCTCAAATGTGCTCATAACAGGTGAAAGCGGGGCGGGCAAGGAGCTTGTCGCAAGGGCCATCCATTATGAATCATCAAGGGCAGGCGGCCCCTTTATCCCTATAGATTGCGCTTCATTGCCCGAGGAACTTCTGGAAAGCGAACTCTTCGGACATGAGAAGGGTTCCTTCACTGGCGCCTATGAACAGAAAATAGGCCAGATTGAGTTCGCTGACGGAGGTTCTGTTTTTTTGGATGAAATCGGCGAACTCTCTCCGAATATTCAGAAAAAATTCCTGAGGTTCCTTCAGGAGCGGGAGATATTGAGGGTCGGAGGGAAAAAGAGAATAAAGGTTGACGTAAGGATCATCACAGCAACGAACCGAGATCTGGAAGCAGAGATTAAAAAGGGGAACTTCAGAGAAGACCTTTTTTACAGGATTAATGTGGTAACAATAAGCATTCCTCCGCTGAGGGAGAGAAAAGAGGATATCCCGCTGCTTGCGAGCCATTTTCTGGATAAATTTAATAGCGCAAACAACAAGACAATAACTGCGCTGGACAGCGAGGTATTGAGGGCGTTTATGGACTATGACTGGCCGGGTAATGTAAGAGAGCTTGCCAATGTTATAGAACGGGCAGTTGTGTTATGCCCTGCAGATACTATTACCATAAAATTTTTGCCGAGACCCCTGCGTGAAATGCACAATAAGGATAATAATGCGGGCGAGGAGTTCAATCTCATGGAAACTGAAAAAAAGCTTCTCCTCAGCGCCCTCGAAAAAACGTCGTGGAACCAGACAAAGGCTGCGGAAATCCTCGGGATATCGAGGAAGCAGCTCAGGACAAAGATGAAGCATCACGGCCTGCTCCCTGATTAATGAATAAGCAAGAACGCCCTGTGCCAAGAGCACAGGGCGTCAAAAGTCAAAACAAATTTATTATTGTCATTGTCCGGCTTGCTTGACCGGACAATCCAGGATAGGGTATGGATTCCCCGATCAAGTCGTGGAATGACAGAGGGGGGTCGTGGAATGACAGAGGGGGGTCGTGGAATGACAGAGGGGGGTCGTGGAATGACGGATGTGGGTCGTGGAATGACGGAGGGGGGTCGTGGAATGACACAAATTAGGAAGCAATTCATCCCTGTGCTCTTGGCACAGGGTTCTTCACAAGGCTGAAGGCCAAAGAAATCAGTTTGTCTCTTTCTCGTTATAACCTGTTTTTATTGTCCTGTTTGGGACAGTTTTTTTTGATATTTTGTCCTTTTAGGGACAATTGTATGTTTCCCCTCCCCGTTTTGTTCCAGTCTAAAGCGTTTATCCCATAAAAAGCATTTGGCCACAGATTTACACGGATTTGCACTGATATTTCAAAGACTTAAACAAAAACTGATACGCACCTTTTGGGTGAAATCATTACAAACAATAACTGTTGGTTTTATCCGCGTCAATCTGTGCAAATCAGCGGCTAACTGCCGTTTTTAGGTTTATTTATAAGGCGATAGGGCTGTTTTATATCTTGTCGGTCTTGTATGGCATAAATATTGCTTATTACCTTGATAAGGGAATTTCAGGGCAAAACCAATTATTGTATATTACCCTGAAAAAGAAGGATTCCGGACAAGCCGGAATGACGACGCGGAGAAAACAGGGGGAATTTTATGCTAAACACTTACGGGAATATATTTGTCTTCTTTGTTATGGGGTTCCTGTTCGTCTTCATGAGCATGGCGCTGGTCAAGCTCATCGCCCCGAGCAGGCCGAACCCTGAGAAGAACATGACCTATGAATGCGGAGAAGATCCCATAGGGTCAGGGTGGATTAACTTTAATGCGAGGTTTTACCTCATCGCCATTCTGTTCATCATCTTTGACGTTGAGATCATCCTCGTGTTTCCGGTGATCGTGAATTTCAGGGACAATCTCCTTGCCGGCGGCGGACTCGCAGCATTCATTGAAATTTTCCTGTTTGTGACGGTCCTCTTCCTCGGGCTTGTCTATGCGTGGAGAAACGGTTATCTCGAATGGATCCGGACTGTGCGCAGGCAGCTCCGGGTCGAGGGCAGGGTCACAAAGGTGAAGGACATCCTTTCCGAAGAGGCGGAGGGAAGGGGATAGACATGCCGGCACAATACAATCTGGTCAACAGGCTTAACGAAGACAGCAGGATGATCCTGACCACTGTAGACAGGGCGCTTAATCTGGCGCGGGCCAATTCTGTATGGTATCTCCTTATGGGCCTCGCCTGCTGCTCCATTGAACTGATGCAGACCGGAGGGCCCCGGGCAGACATAGACAGATTCGGCTCCCTGTTCAGGGCCACCCCGAGACAATCCGATCTTATGATCGTTGCAGGCACTGTCTCCCTCAAGATGGCCCCGCGCCTGAAACGGCTCTACGAACAGATGGCAGACCCTAAATATGTAATCGCAATGGGCAGCTGTGCCAACTGCGGCGGACTCTTCAATCTGAGCTATTCGATTGTAAAAGGGGTGGACAAGATCCTGCCGGTGGACGTTTATCTCCCGGGATGTCCTCCGAGGCCTGAGGCGCTGACCGAGGCGCTCATAAAGATTCAGGAAAAGATAAAGAACGAGAGATACCTCCGCAAGAAAGAATAATCCAGGATGAAAATATCTGATCTTATCGCTCTATTGAAAGAAAGACTGCGCGATGTAATAGTCGGAATTGAAGAGATGCCGAACAATGACGTCATGCTGGAGATAAAGAGGCATGACCTTCTCCCTGTGCTGACAACACTGAAAAAAGACAAAGAGCTTGGGTTTATCTCATTCACCAACCAGCTCGGCGTGGATTACGGGGACAGTTTCGCGGTCATCTATAACCTCTATTCATTTGCTCTCGGCAATAAGCTGACTGTCAAGGTCTTTCTGGAAAAGGACAATCCAGAGGTGGATTCCGTGGAGAGGCTGTTTCGTGGGGCAAACTGGTTTGAGCGCGAGACCTATGACCTTTTGGGTATCCGCTTCAAGGGGCACGGCAATCTTGAGAGGCTTCTCCTTCCGTCTGACTGGGAAGGCTATCCCCTCCGAAAGGATTATGTATATCCGGAAGAATATCACGGTATGGCGTTGAAGAGAAAGACGCTGTTTGAAGAATGAATTTAAAAGACAGGACAATGCGCAATGACTGAATTTTTATCAGACGAGATGGTGCTGAACATGGGGCCCCATCACCCCAGCACCCATGGTGTGCTGAGGTTCATTCTCCAGACCGACGGAGAGATGATGAGGCGCGCCATCCCTGACGTCGGCTTCCTGCACCGGGGCATCGAAAAGATCGCTGAATTGCTTCCCTATCAGGCTTTCATGCCTTATACCGACAGGATTGATTACCTTGCCTCCATCTGCTGCAACTTCGGTTATGCCCTGACTGTCGAGCGGCTGGCACAGATAGAAGTTCCCGAGAAGGCCGAATACCTGCGTGTCATCAGCGCGGAGTTGACGAGGATCGGCAGCCATTTCGTCGGCCTCGGCGCCCTCCTCCTCGACCTTGGCGCAGTCACGCCCTTTGTCCATGCCCTCAGGGAGAGGGAGGTTTACAACGACCTCATGGAATCTCTCTGCGGCGCGAGACTTACTCATAATTATGTAAGAATCGGCGGCGTATCTTATGACGAACCTCCGGGGTTCAGGGAAAAAACAAGGAGATTTATCGATCACATTGAATACGAATTTCTGGATGAGTTCAATGAACTGGCGTCCTTCAATACCATCTTTATAAACAGGATGAAGAACGTTGGTGTGATAACCGCAGAGGATGCGATCGAGCATTCCCTGGTCGGGCCGAACCTGAGAGGGTCAGGCGTGAAGCACGACATCAGAAAGAACGATCCCTATTCCATATACAACCGCTTTAATTTCGATATCCCTGTGGGGCATGGAAAATTCGGAACCATGGGCGACTGCTATGACCGGTACTGGGTGAGGGTGGAGGAGGTCATGGAATCCTGCAGGATCATCCGTCAGGCTCTGGAACTGATGCCCGAAACCGGCCCTGTCAGGACGAAACTCCCAAGGGTCTTCAAACCCCCAAAGGGCGAGATCTATGTTAGAACCGAATGCCCCCGGGGCGAGATGGGTTTTTATCTCATCAGCGACGGCGGAAAGAACCCGTATCGCCTCAAGATCAGGACCGGCTCGTTCTCGGCTGCGGCCATGATCGGCGAAGTGAGCCAGGGCGTGATGGTGGCTGACCTCGTGACAATCATCGGGAGTTTTGACGTTGTGGCCCCGGAGATAGACAGGTGACCCATGCATAACCTGGCAGAAATTATTTATCAATTTCTCGCAGGCAGATTCGGGCAGTCAGCGCTGCTTGAACCTGTATTCACCCTTGCGGCATATCTTATCCCATGTATTGTGGCGTTGAGCCTGGTAAGCGTTATCAGCGGTCTCCTCACCTATTTCGAACGGAAGGTATCGGCCGATATTCAAAACCGTATCGGACCGAACCGCGTGGGTCCCTACGGCATATTCCAGTTCATAGCGGACGGGGTCAAGCTTCTTATGAAGGAGGATATTATCCCTGACGCTGCCGACAGGTTCCTCTTCCGGATCGCCCCGTATATCGTCCTGTCGTCCACGTTTCTCGCGGTCATCGTAGTCCCCTTCGGGGGCCCCTTTATCATCGCTGATCTGGATATAGGCCTCATCTTTATTGTCGTGGTGAGTTCCCTTGTGGTGGTGGGCTTTCTGATGTCAGGCTGGGCGTCGAACAACAAGTGGGCGCTCCTGGGCGGCATACGCTCAGCCGCCCAGATGATCAGCTATGAGATACCTGCCGCATTGTCGCTCCTGACAGTCATACTCATCACCGGCACCTTTTCGATGCAGCAGATCGTAATGAAACAGGGGCCCTGGCCATGGGACTGGTTCATCTTCCATAACCCCTTTACCTTCGTGGCGTTTTTTCTTTTTATGATATCCGGATTGGCTGAGATCAACCGGCTGCCCTTTGATTTCCCTGAGGCGGAATCAGAGCTGGTATCAGGCTATAACACCGAATATTCGGGCATGCGTTTCGGCATATTCTTCCTGGCCGAGTTCGCAAACATCTTTGTCTCCGCCTCAATCACAGCAACGGTTTTTTTAGGGGGAGGCAACATCGGCCTTGATCCCTATACAAGCGGGATCGCACCTCAACTCTTCATGGTCCTCGTCTTCTTCGCAAAAGTGGTCCCTCTTTGTTTTGTTACCATATGGGTCAGATGGTCGCTGCCCAGGCTCAGGCTCGACCAGATGATGTCCATGTGCTGGAAATACTTCATTCCCCTCTCCTTCTCCTGTCTGGTATTGACTGCGTTATGGCTCCTCGCCTTCAACGGAAACGGCGTCTTCTGGAGGATATCGGGATGACAAACGCAGCAGCGCAGTATTTCAGAAATATCAAAGATGCGGTTCGCACCACCGCAAAGGGCATGAAGATCACTCTTAAATACTGGCTCAGGGAGCCTGCCATCACAATCGAGTATCCTGACAGGCTCGGAGAGGGCAGAACAGCAGACGACATTGTTCAGGACAGGTTTCGTGGTTTTCTGAGGCTTGACTCCTCGATATGCATCGGCTGCCTCCAGTGTATGAAGACATGCCCCATTGACTGCATCCTTATAACAACAGAGAAGATTGGAGAGGAACGGCATCTCACCCGTTTTGACGTGGACCAGTCAAAGTGCATGTACTGCGGCCTTTGCGTGGAGGTATGCCCCACCAGCGCCATCACCTTTTCAAAGAGGTTTGAAGGAGCCTGCTACGATATACGCGAATTATGCATCTCACATATACATCAACCGGCGCCGGTCGCAAAGCCGAAGGCAAAGGAGAAGGAGGGATAATGGAGTTCGGAATAAAGGAGCTAATCTTTATCTTTGTCGCGGCAATGACCATTGTCCCATGTTTTTTTGTGGCCTTTTCCCGCAATATCCTTCATTCTGCGTTTGCGCTCTTCTTCACTTTTCTCGGCGCCTCAGGGCTCTATTTCTTCCTTGACGCTGATTTCCTCGCCCTGGTGCAGCTGATCATCTATATTGGCGGCGTCCTGGTGCTCCTCCTTTTTGCAATCCTCCTCACCAGGAACATTGACAATATCAGGAAAACCAACGCTATGGCGAAAAACCGGGCGATTGCCGCAGGCGCAGGGGTTGCGGTTATGTTCTGCATACTCATCTATGCCTTTGTGATAAGCAGCCGGCCTTTCAGCCATGCGGAAAACGCCGCGTACCCTGCCGTTACCATCAAGGCGCTGGGCAGCCTGCTCCTCACAAAATACCTGCTGCCCTTTGAGGCGGTCTCCCTTCTGCTCCTTGCAGTGCTGATCGGGAGCCTGGTGATCGCAGGGAGATTGGAGAAATAGGAATGAATATTATCGGCATAGAGAGCTATCTGATCATCGGCCTGGTCCTCTTTCTTATAGGGCTGTTCACCGCTATATCGAGAAAAAATATCATCGGCATCTTCATGGGCATCGAACTCATACTCAACTCGTCAGCCCTGAACTTCGCCGCATTCAGCAGGTTTTCGGCCCGCAGTCTCGAAGGCCAGCTTTTTTCGATCTTCATCATCGTGATCGCAGCAGCAGAGGCGGCCATAGCGCTGGCGCTGCTGCTGTCGATCTACCGGCGGTTCGGCGATATCGACGCCGACAAATTAGACAGTATGAAGGGATGACCATGAGGGAGTTCATCGAACAATACGGGTTTATTATCGTGCTCGCTCCGCTTCTGGGAGCGGCGATCAACGGCTTTTTGGGAAAGTATATTCAGAAAAGGTCCGGCGAACGGGCTGTCGGCCTCATCGCAAATGCATCTGTGTTCATTTCTTTCTGTGTTGCGCTCGCCGCATTCGCTGCTGTATGGAGCGCGGAGGAAGACGCGCATACCGTTGTATGTTACCTGTTTAACTGGCTGAATGTGGGAGCGCTCAGGGCGGATGTATCCCTGCTCTTCGATCCCCTGAGCGCGGTGATGGTGCTCGTCATTACAGGCATAGGATTTCTGATCCATATCTATTCAACCGGATACATGAAGGGAGACCCGGGCTGCTACCGTTTTTTCGCATACCTCAACCTCTTCATCTTCGCAATGCTCATTCTCGTGCTGGGAGAAAACATGCTCCTCATGTTCATCGGATGGGAAGGCGTGGGGCTCTGCTCCTATCTCCTCATATCCTTCTGGTTTACGAAACAGGCCAACGCTCAGGCAGGCAACAAGGCCTTCATCGTCAACAGAATCGGCGACTTTGGTTTTATCCTCGGCATGCTCGTTCTTTACAGCCTTCTCAGGGAATCCGTATTTACAGGAGGGCTTGCCGGGGTTGAAGCGCCGTCCCTTCTGAGCTTCAGATTTCTTGAGATGAACATCCATCTCCTCACCAATACCGAACTCTTCGGGATCAGCGCAGCGACTCTCGTATGTCTCTGCCTCTTTGTCGGCGCAGCCGGCAAATCAGCCCAGATCCCGCTCTATGTCTGGCTGCCTGACGCCATGGCAGGCCCGACCCCTGTGAGCGCCTTAATACATGCGGCTACTATGGTGACCGCAGGGATTTATATGATCGGCCGCCTGCATTTCCTTTTCTCGATGAGTGCGGCGGCCCTGCAGGTGATTGCCGTGATCGGCGCGGCCACCGCCTTGTTCGCTGCTACGATAGGATGCGTGCAAAACGACATCAAGAAGGTACTTGCCTACTCTACGGTGAGCCAGTTGGGATACATGTTCCTTGGTATGGGCGTTGCCGCATATTCCGCCGGGATATTCCACCTCATGACCCATGCGTTCTTTAAGGCATGTCTGTTCCTCGGCTCAGGGAGCGTCATCCTCGGCATGCGCCATGAGCAGGACATCCGCTGGATGGGCGGATTAAAAAAATATATGCCCAGGACCTTTGCAACCTTTTTGATCGCAACCCTTGCCCTAAGCGGCCTGCCGCCCTTTTCGGGGTTCTTCAGCAAGGACGAGATCCTCTGGCAGGCCTGGAAAACAGGACATCACGGTCTCTGGCTCATGGGCTTCATTTCCGCCGGCATCACCGCATTCTATATGACAAGACTTGTGATACTAACCTTTTACGGCTTGAACAGGCTTCACCTCCGTCCATCTCAAGACCTGGAACATGACCACGATAATCATGATCACGGGCGTCATGACGTCAGGGAATCGCCTGCGTCCATCACAGCGCCGCTGATCATTCTGGCCTTTTTCTCCCTTGTCGCAGGATTCATCGGCATCCCGGCAGCCCTGGGAGGAGGAAACCGCTTTGAACACTTCCTCGTACCGGTATTCGGTCATCATGCATCTGCTCCTCACCACGACCCGATGGAGTATCTGCTGATGTTCGCCTCAGTAACAGTCGCACTTGCTGGGATCGCCGCAGGAGTCTTCTTCTACCGGATCAGGCCTGAGCTGCCGGACAAAATCGTATCGAGGATAAAGACATTTCACAGGATTGTTTATAACAAATATTATGTGGATGAGATATACGGCGTCATCTTTGTTTCAGGGACAAAACTTCTGGCAAAGGCGTCCGCAGCATTCGACCGCTATGTGATCGACCTTCTTGTAGATCTGGCTGCGTATGTCCTCAGGGTTAATTCGTATCTCAGCGGCGCCTTCGACCGCATAGTGGTGGATGGCCTCGTCAATGGCGCTGCGAGCAGTTTTCTGTTTTCAGGTGAACAGTTGAGGAGGCTGCAGACAGGAAAAATACAGGCCTATGTGATGCTCCTCCTCTTTCTCATCGTTATAGGGGTATCGTTTGCAGTGATTATGTAGGAAGGAGTTTATATTATGGAATTCATCAATAGTCATCTTTTATCGCTCATCACCTTTGTCCCGTTGCTCGGGGCTCTTCTTGTCCTGGCGCTGCCGGGGACCAGGGAGGATATCATACGGTGGAGCGCGCTGGTCATTACCTGTATCCCGCTCCTTCTCAGCCTTCTCCTCTTTGCGGGATTTGATCGTTCCTTCGCCGGGATGCAGTTTATCGAGAGATATGCATGGATCAGGGACTTCAACATCAATGTGTTCATGGGAGTGGACGGTCTGAGCATGCCGATGGCGCTGCTCTGCAGCCTCATCTGTCCGATCTGCGTACTTGCTTCATGGAACATAGAACGGGGGGTCAAAGGATATTTTTTCCTGTTTCTCCTCCTCGAAGCCGGAATGCTGGGCGTTTTCACGGCCTTGGACTTCTTCCTCTTCTTTGTCTTCTGGGAGGTGATGCTCCTGCCCATGTACTTCCTCATCGGGATTTGGGGGGGGCCGAGGCGCGAATATGCGGCGCTCAAGTTCTTCCTCTATACGCTCATCGGTTCAGTGATGATGCTCCTGGTGATCATCTACTTTTACCTTGCGTCAACGCCTCATACCTTTGACATGATTGAACTGGCAAGGACCAACTCCCTCTTTGACTACCGCATGCTCTGCTGGTTCGGCCTCTTCATCGGATTTGCCATTAAGGTGCCGATATTCCCGTTCCATACGTGGCTGCCCGACGCCCATGTGGAAGCGCCCACAGCCATCAGCGTCATCCTTGCAGGGGTACTCCTGAAGATGGGCGCCTACGGCATTCTCAGGATAAACTATACGATGCTCCCTGACATAACCATGCGAATGGCCGCCTTCATGGCGGCGCTGGGCGTGATCAATATTATCTACGGCGCTCTCTGCGCCATGGCCCAGAAGGACCTGAAGAAGCTCGTGGCATATTCGAGTATCAGTCATATGGGATACGTGATCCTCGGCATGGCGAGCTTCACGGACGAAGGTCTTAACGGCGCTATCTTCCAGATGTTCAACCACGGAATTGTCACTGCAATGCTCTTTCTCCTGGTGGGCGTTATCTATGACCGCGCCCATCACAGGGATATTGATAGCTTCGGCGGCATCGCATCCGTAATGCCCAACTATGCGTTTGTTACATTCCTGGCCTTCTTCGCGGCCCTGGGACTGCCGGGACTGAACAGTTTCATCAGCGAGGCGCTCGTATTTCTGGGCGCATTCCAGAAATACCGCATTCTCACCGCCATCGCAGCCTCAGGCGTGATAATCACTGCTGCTTATTGTCTCTGGACGCTTCAGCGCGTATTTCTCGGAAAACTGAATGAAAAGTACAGCCTCCTGCCGGACCTCACTGTAAGGGAAACAGTCAGCCTGGTGCCGCTCTGCATTATCGTGGTCGTCCTCGGAGTGTATCCCCACCCGGTGCTGAACCTCATGAAACAGACGGTGAGTCTGTTAAATCGCATTATTACAGGCGCAGGTATTTAGTCATGGCGACGATGGACAATTTTACAAGTTTAAGCTCTTTCACTGCCGAGATCTTTTTGGCCGGTTTCATCATCCTTCTCCTCGCGGCAAGCTTCTTTAGAAAGAACCGGGAAAGCGGAATGGGTTTTGCGTATGCAGCAGGGATATTCGGCATCGTCGGCACGCTGCTCTTTGAACTTCAGGGATGGACCGCCGACAATAACGCAGTTTACCTGTTCTATGGCATGCTGAGGAATGATTCCCTTGCGCATCTTTTCAAACTGCTCTGCTTACTCTCGTCATTGCTTCTTTTGGTATTCTCCCTGGTTTCGCGCGAGACAAACAGGAGGTTCGACAACACTGCCGAATATGTGCTCCTGATCCTGTCGGCCACCTTCGGTATGATGCTCATGGCGTCTTCGGAAAACCTCCTGATGATGTATCTCTCCCTCGAATTCCTGAGCCTCACCTCATATATGCTTACAGGCTTTACAGACCGCGATGCAAAGACCTCCGAGGCTGCGGTGAAGTATCTCCTCTATGGCGGAATCGCCTCAGGGGTCATGCTCTACGGCCTCTCGCTCCTATATGGCATAACCGGCGCCCTTGACTATGCCTCCATGCGGGAGTTCTTCGCAGGGCATGAAGTGTCCGGGATAATTCTCCATATCTCGATCATCATGGTCATGGCCGGCATGGGATTCAAGATTGCGTCCTTCCCCTTCCACTCCTGGTGCCCTGATGTATATGAAGGCGCCATGACCCCCTTTACCGCCTTTCTCTCCGTCGGCTCCAAGGCCGCCGGTTTCGCTATTATCATCAGATTCTTCTCCCAAATCTTTGGTCTGGAGACCACGACGAAGCTGGGCCATACCTTTGACTGGCAGACGACCATCGCCGTGCTCTCGGCATGCAGTATGACCTTCGGGAACCTGGCTGCGCTTCAGCAGAAAAATATCAAGCGTCTCCTTGCCTATTCAAGCATCGCCCATGCCGGATATATACTGATGGCAGTGGCATGCCGTTCGCAGCTGGGCGTTACCTCGGCTTTTTTCTATCTTTCCGTCTATTTCCTCATGAACTTCGGAGCGTTTCTCGTGGTAATCATCATCTCTAACGAGTTGAACTCGGACATGGTCAGCGACTATGAAGGGCTCGTCTGGAAGAACCGCAAGGGCGCCTTTCTGGCCGCCATGTTTGCCATATATCTTTTTTCCCTGACAGGTGTGCCGCCTTTTGCAGGGTTTATCGGAAAATTCTATCTCCTCCTCTCGGTTCTTGAAAAGGGGAGAGCCCTTTACTGGCTTGCAGGGGTGGCAGTGCTCAACACAGTCATATCGTTTTATTATTACTCCCGGATCCTTCGCCTCATGCTCCTCTCAAGAAGGCTCAAGGGGGCGGATCTTTCGGAAATGCAAAGGGGAGATTACCTGCCTTATTCCCTCATGGCAGGACTTGCGATCCTGACCATACTGTTCGGTATCTACTGGACCCCGCTTTACAACTTCAGCAGGCTTGCGGGAATGGCCATGAAGTGATTTTCAGCCGGGCAATGTTAAAAGTCTAAAGTTGAAAAAGGAGTTGTTATATGAAAATGCGTGAGCTTCTGAAGGAAAAGGGTAGAGACATTACCACCATAGAGGCCGAGGCGGGTATCATTGAAGCGGCACAGAGGATGGCAGACCGGAAGATCGGCGCCCTCATGGTGGAGGACGAAGGCAGGATGGGAGGCATCATCACAGAGAGGGACATTGTTACAGCCATGGCCAGGATGGAGTGCGAGTTCAAGGGCCTCAGGGTAAGGGACATCATGATAAAGAGCGAAAACCTCATCGTGGCTGAACTGGATGATAACGAAGACCAGGTAATGGCGGTGATGATCCGGAAGAACATACGCCACATGCCCATAGTCGAAAGCCGGGAACTGGCAGGGCTGGTCAAGGCCCAGGTCCGCTTTCTCACCGGCTTTGTCGAGTAGAAAAGTAATTCTTTGTTATTTTGTTTCGTCCATTTTACAAAACATGAATAAATGATTTTTATTGTAAAATCGGATAACACAAGGTCATCTGATTGTCCCATTTGGGACAGAGAAATCCTCCATGTTGTTCCGAACGGAACAGTACGAAAATTCTCAGGACTCTCTTGACCCCTAATATTCCTTTCATTATCAAGCACTTCTGCAGATGAGAAAAAATCAATTGCAATGGCATGGAATATGCTTTTTTATGGTTATTAAAGAGGCAATTACGCTTTATGGTAGTTGTCATGTATAAAAACCATTTCAGGGAGGAGAAAAGTTATGAAACGTTTTTGGTTATCAATGGTTATTGCATTAAGCGCTACTTTGTTTATGCTTTACCAAAACGGGGCATTTGCTGCGAAGCCAGTGGATACAAAGGCCCCGGCAGCAAAAACAGAGGCAAAGGCTGAGGAGAAAAAGGCTGAACCTGAACCTGCCGCTGAGGGTATTACTGCCCAGATAGATAAAACTTCATTAAGCAACGGCGGGACTGTTACAGTTACCGGCACCGCCCCTGCCGGTATGCCCGTGTATATCGAGGTATGGGCGGAAAAGCAGGTGCGGGTCTCAAGGTTTGATTCTGCGCCTGATAAAGAGACTGGCAAAAGGCCGTACCTCCTCTATATGACCCACGAGATGCCTGCTTATTACAAGCTTTTTGTGCCGGAAAAACACAGCTTCAGATGGTGTTTTCTCCGTACCTGCAAAGATAAAAATAGACAGATACCAGGCAACACTTATGGGGAGCATTATAGGATCAAGGGGAGAGCTGTTGTCTCCAATGGATGAGAAAGAAAATAAGAAGCGCTCCATGCAGCTTGTAAAGGCCCGCTTCAAGGCTCTCGACAAGGTGATAGGCGCGGAGGTGGAAGTTAATCCTGACGGCACGTATAAGGCAGAGATAAAAATTCGCACAGGCCTTGCCCCTGGCAAATACAATCTTGTCGCGGCAGTTGATAAGAACATCAAAAGCCAGCCTGTAACATTTGAAAATAACATAAGCTTCCCGCTTCTGTATATGAGCAATGCAGGCACAAGCCTGAACCTTTTAGGTCCTTTCTTTCTGACCTTGGCTGTTGCCATTTTTGGAGTTTTAATGGGCGCAGGAGGCGGTTTTCTCCTGAACCCGCTGCTTTTAATGCTCTATCCACTCCCTCATACTATTGTCGCTGGAACGGTTATGCCCACAGTCCTTTTCTCTCAGACAACCGGCGTTTATAATTACTCAAAGATCAAGTTTATAAACTGGAGATTGGGTTTAACCGTTGGTTTCTCTATGATTGTCGGTGCATTCATTGGACCAAAACTGACAGAGCTGATCACACTATCCCAATATAAATTTGTCTTTGGCTGGATATTGATTACCCTTGCAGCCTTGATGCTCTGGCAGACGATGCCGGCCTACATAGCCAGGAACAAGAAGGACCAGGCAATTCTTGCAGAGTTCAAGAGAAAGGCTAAAGAAGCGGCTGAGACAAAAAAAGGAGGAATATCATGATAGTAGAATTCTGGGGACATGAATTTAAGGTAAACATCGTTCTTGCATGCATGGGCGGCCTTGTGATCGCCCTTATATCCTCTATGTTCGGCTTTGGAGGGGGTCCCTTTATGTCGCCGTTTATGGCGGTCATTCTCGGTCTCCCAATGTATGTAGTTGTCGGCAGCTCGTTATTGGCCATTGCTTTCAACACATTTACGGCCAGCATAAGACATTACCAGTTCGGGAATTTTGATGTGCTTCTCTTTGCCATAATGTTTCCTGCGGCAATAATGGGCGGCTTTATAGCGCCCCAGATAGCAAAACGGGTGAGTCCTCTGGTTGTGAAGAGGGTCGCTGTTGCAGGATTGTTGATTCTGGCTACGAGACTGCTTGGTCTCTGGTAATAGGGTATTATAGCGCCGGTTTTCAAGATGCAGAAGAGCATAGACACCTCTTCTGCATCTTTATGATGGACTGGAATATTTGTGAAGAACCCTGTGCCAAGAGCACAGGGCGGGGGTGCGGGGCAGGCTCCCAATCCAGGATAGGGTATGGATTCCCCGATCAAGCATGCCCTCTGACTTGATCAGGGGGTCGTGGAATGACGGAGGGGGGTCGGGCAATGACGGAGGGGGGTCGGGGAATGACACAAATTAGGAAGCAATTCATCCCTGTGCCAAGAGCACAGGGATGAATTGCTTATTCATTAAAGCACTCTGTAAAAGCCGAATATCTTGATAACAGCGGTTTTATTAGGAGGAAATACAATGGGAGATACTGTATACAGCATGTGCGGCATGTGCGCTGTCCGCTGCCCTATAAGGGTGGAGGTGGAGGACGGCGTTGTTAAGTGGATTGAGGGCAATCCGCAGGTCCCGGGCATAGAAGGAAGCCTGTGCGCCAAAGGCTCTGCCGGACTCGCCTTTGAATACGATACAGAACGCCCTCAATACCCCATGATTAGGGATGGCGCGCGTGGCTCAGGAAAATGGAAAAAGGCAACATGGGATGAAGCCCTCGATTATATAGCAGAAAAACTTAAAAAAATAACAGAGAAATATGGCGCTAAAGCCATAGCCCTTGCTGACAGAAGCGGTCCTTTTACTGATCTTACAAAGAGTTTTGTGAAGGCATTGGGTTCGCCAAATTACCTTACACATGATGACGGGTGCAATAGAAATGTCAATATGGCATGTCAATCGGTTCTCGGCTATGGACTCGGCGATATAGCCTATGGTCTTGCAAATGCAAAATACATAGTGCTCGAAGGCAGGAATCTCCTGGAGGCAATACAGGTCAAGGAAGTGAACGCTATTCTGGATGCGCTCGATGCAGGCGCCAAGCTGACATATATAGATTGCAGGGCTACTGTTACAGCTTCAAAGGCAAACAGGTTTCTCATGATACGGCCTGGAACAGACTATGCCTTTAACCTGGCCATTATCCATGTGATATTGAAGGAAAGGCTCTACGATATAGATTTTGTAAACAGGTATGTAACAGGGCTGACAGAACTTGAGAGCTTTGTCGCCCCTTATACGCCTGAATGGGCAGAAAAAGAGACAGGCATACCAGGTCAGGAGATTATTAATGTTGCCCGTGAGGCCTCTGCTGCAAAACCGAATGTTATATTCCATGCCGGCTGGATGACGTCAAGGTACCTGGATTCGTTTTACAGCAGCAGGGCGCTTTATATCTTGAATTGCCTGATGGGCAATATTGAAACAAAAGGCGGTTTAATCATCGCAAAAGGCCCAAAGGATGCAGGCAGGAAACCTCTGAATTCACTCGGCGCAAAGATTCCAGATGTAAAGGATAAGATAGTGGATGCAGGTATGCCCGATAAGTCTCTGGGAACAGGACATCTTGTCAACCTCTATAAGGCGATAAAAACAGGGGCGCCGTATCCAATAAAGGCATTTTTTGCATACCGCCATGATCCGATAGCTTCGCTCCCCGACCCTGAAGCCCAGAAAAAGGTTCTGGATAATCTGGATTTGCTCGTTTCCATAGACGTCAACTACAGTCAGGCAGGATGGTATTCTGATGTAATCCTTCCTGAGGCCACCTATCTTGAAAGGTCTAACATCCTATCAACTCAAACAGGACCCAAGCCCGGTTTTATAATGAGAAGGCAGGCTGTCCAGCCAAGATATGACGCCAAGCCCGCATGGGAGATATTTACACTCCTGGCTGAAAGGATGGGGGCAGGCCAATACTTCCCGTATAAGAGCATTGAGGATATGTGGAATTACCAGCTTGAAGGGACTGGCGTGAAGATTGAAGATTTCAGCGCCAAGGGAATGGTGGGCATTGCAAAAGACCCGATTTTCATGGATAGAAACAACTTGAAATTCAAGACGCCGTCAGGAAAGATAGAGTTTGTCTCTGAGATGGTGCATAAGGCCGGGTTTGAATCCTTCAAGCCCTATGTAAGTCCACGGAAACCAGAGGAGGCAACATTCAGACTTCTCTTTGGAAGGGCGTCAATGCACAGCCATGCGCAATGGCAGAATAATATCTATCTCAATGAGATAATGCCGGAGAATGTCTTATGGATAAATGAACAGGAGGCAAAAAAACTTGGGATAAAGGACGGCGATACAGTAGAAGTATCCTCCAATGGATACAGCGCAAAGATAAAGGCAAAGGCAACGCCCTTTATCCATCCCGAGGCAGTATTTACAGTCCATGGGTTCGGCAGTGAGATACCGCTTAAGACAAGGGCGTATAAAAAAGGCGTGAGTGATAACAGGCTTCAGACCGGACTGTTGGAGACCATAGACCCTGTAGGCGGCGGTGTTGCAATGTGTGAATGCATGGTGAAGGTTAAAGCAGGAGGAAAGGCATGAGCATATATTATATCCATCAGGATCAAAAAAGATGCATAGGCTGTCATGCGTGCGAGGTTCACTGCAAGACCAAGAATGATGTTCCAGTCGGTCCCAGATTTTGCAGGATTATTCCCGTGGGGCCAAAGATGATAGGCGAGGTTCCGAGAATGCAGTTTGTCTTTATGCCCTGCAACCACTGTGAACAACCCTGGTGTACGAAGGCATGTCCGACAGGCGCAATGCAGAAAAGGGCAAAAGACGGCATTGTCTTTGTTGACCAGTCCCTGTGCGTTGGCTGCAAGTCCTGCATAACAGCATGTCCCTGGGGCGTCCCGCAATGGAATCAGGAGACTGGAAAGGTTATCAAATGCGATTACTGCAGAGACAGGATTGATAAGGGCATGAAACCTGCGTGCGTTACAAAATGCACGGCCCATGCGCTTAAATGGCTTTCAGCAGCAGAGGCCTCTGCATTGAAGCGCGAGAGATTTGCAAAAGAAACCGTTGAATTTGGAGCGATATATTAGCCTGGGAACAGGCCGTCTTTTCAATTTAACCCAAAAAATGCAATTCGGAATGGATAAGGGGAGGGTATCTCCAAATGAAAAGAATGCTGCATGAAGTGATTGCAGACGTCAGCAACAGCAAATTAACCGGCCTTCTATCAATGATGGTATTGAAGGATAAAAGCAACCTTCTAAAGATTTACTTCAAAAATGGCTCTATATACCGCATGTCATATTTAAAATTAAAGGATATTGATTGTCTGTCCAACATACATTTAATTGAATTCTCTGAATGCAATTTTATCCCGGGCGCTAAATTAGAAACAGAACCATCTGATCTGCCTTCAACTGACGACATAATCCATTATCTACAGACAAAGGACATTAATGTTGAATGCAGGCAATTCGGCGAGGGAACATCCGCAGCCAAAACAGGAAAAACCTCCTCAGAGCCATTTGAACGCATTAAAGAGGGGATTATGGCGGCGCTTATGAAACAGATAGGTCCTGTGGGAAAGAAGGTTGGAAATCAGACCGTTGCAAAGTGGCAGATAGCTAATGCCCCGACAAGGGACGGCATTCATCAGCTTATAATTCTTCTCAGTTCCGAAATAGACGATAAAGAAAACAGAAACGAGTTCATTGAAGAGGCGATGAGAATTATCTCATAGATACAAAAATTGAAGATTTCAGATCAGTGTAATACTGAGTGAAGAACCCTGTGCCAAGAGCACAGGGCATCAAAAGTCAAAACAAATTTATTCATGCCCTCTGACTTGATCAGGGGGTCGGGCAATGACACAAATTAGGAAGCAATTCATCCCTGTGCCAAGAGCACAGGGAGTTCTTGCTTATTCATTAATATTCATTAAAGAGGAGGACTAACAATGAGAGCCGGCATCAAGGTCAAAACGATCGTCCCTGTAATAGTTCTTTTGATTATAGCAATGTTCGGGATGTCTTTATTTAACTACTTTAGCCAGACAGGCATTATGAACAGCGAGGCGGAGAAGAATCTTAAAAGCGCCGTAACATTCACGGAAAGCGCCTATGCTGAACAGTTAACCGTGTATCTCCAGATGGCAAGGCTCGTAGCCAAAATGCCGACCATTGCAGAGGCCTTTGCAAAAGGCGACAGAAACAGGCTTATTCATGAGTTTTTGGGCGGCTTTGAAGGCATAAAAAAAGGGTTTAAGATTACACAGTTTCACTTTCACAAGCCTCCAGCTGTGTCTTTCCTGCGGTTGGCCCAGCCTGAGAAATATGGAGACGACCTTTCAGCCTTCAGGCATACCGTGCTTGCAGCCAATGAAAAAAAGACGCCTATTATGGGCATAGAGGTTGGAAAGGCAGGAATCGGGCTGAGGAGCGTTGAGCCGATAGCTTATAAAGGGGAGCACATCGGCACTGTAGAATTCGGCGGAGACATGTCCCATGCCATTAATGAGACGAAAACGATCTTTGGAGTTGAAGCCGGTTTGCTCATTGCAAAGAAAGACTATACAGTGCCTTTTACAGAGATTAAGGCAGACATTAAGCCTATAGGAGATTACTTCCTCATCTATTCCACTACGCCTGATTTGTTCCTGAACGCCTTAAACCCGGAAAATATAGCGCGAGCAAAGACCGCAGCAGCGCAAAAAGGCATTCATATACAAGACATAGATTATAAAGGCAGTAATTACCATCTCGCCTTCAGTCCTTTAAAGGATTTCAGCGGCAAGAAAATTGGTTACATCTGCGCATTTAAAGATAAAACTGCGCTCCAGTCTGCAATCCAAAGGGCCTTGTTTGTAAATCTCGGAATCTATGGGGCAATCCTCGTAGCGCTGGCATTAATGATAAACCTTGCGCTCCAGAGGGTTGTCAATCCGATTGTTGCCTTGACCGAGTCAGCTGGAAACATCTCAATGGGCAAACTGTCTGAAAAAATTGAGATAAAGACGAATGACGAAATTGAAGACCTTGCCAAGTCTATGGACAGGATGAGGGTCAGCATGAAGAAACTGCTCGAATAATAATTTGTAAATATGGGTCTTCGTGGATGTGAGTGGGTAAAAATATTAGAAAAAGGCTATTCTTAAGATGATTCAAATGGAACGTTTACACGGGATTTCGTCATTCCACG
>PGYF01000027.1 GCA_002839535.1 Nitrospira bacterium HGW-Nitrospira-1 | reverse complement strand
GACTTTAAAAGAGGTAAAAAAGTAGAATTGGTTGGAGTAGATTTTACATGAGGCAACGAATATTCATTTCGTATAGTTTTTTAAATGAGGCAACAGGCAGCAGGATATTATGATAACTTATTGAAATTAAACTAAATTTTTCTTGACAATAAACTATCTCCTTAATATAATTAAAAAAATCCCAGGGGAGACTGAAGATATGACAAAAGCTGATCTTGTTGATTCAATTTTCGAACATGTTGGTCTGTCCAAAAAAGAGGCTCAAGATATTGTAGAGATACTGTTTGATACAATAAAACAGACTTTTACAGAAGGTGAATCAGTGAAAATATCAGGCTTCGGGACCTTCCATGTGAGAAAAAAGATGGCCCGGCAGGGGCGTAATCCCAAGACAGGCGCTAACCTTGAAATTACGCCGAGAAGGGTGATAACCTTTAAAATAAGCAATCATCTCAAGAATGAAGTCGAAAAATTAAATGCGCAAGACAGCAACTGAAATAACAAAGGCGCCATTGTCTCTCCCTGATAAACTGTTCTACAAGATCGGTGAGATGAGTAAAATCTCCGGCGTCGAATCGTATGTGTTAAGGTATTGGGAGACGGAATTCCCTTTCCTGAGGCCGAGGAAGAACAAGTCAGGACAACGGGTATATGTCAAGAAGGACCTTGAATTGATATTACAGGTAAAGAAGCTTCTTTATCAGGAAAGGTACACAATTGAAGGCGTCAGAAAAAAACTTGGAGACCACACAGCTAAAGCTCCTGAGCCGCTATTGGTTCAGGAAAGCAGAGTGAAAGAATCCAGGAACCCCGCCGACGTTTTGAACTTTGTCAAAAAAAGACTAAAGGATATCTTAAGTCAGATCAGCCAAATCGGGGCGTAGCGCAGCCTGGTAGCGCACTCGCTTGGGGTGCGAGTGGTCGCCTGTTCAAATCAGGTCGCCCCGACCAATAAAATCAAGGACTTACAAGGTTTTGTAGATCCTTGATTTTTTTTCATAAAGGATATAAGGAGACCTTGTTTCATCTATAGCCTATAAAATATTACAATATTGCATTAAGATATGTTATATAATATGACATTATGTTTAACCGTAATATTCATAACTACCTGCTTGAATGGAAGAACAGGGCAAATCGAAAACCTCTTGTTGTCAGGGGCGCTCGCCAGGTCGGTAAGACTTCAGCAGTGCATCATCTCGGCAGGGAGGCATTTGAAACTTACATATATATCAATCTTGAACTTAAAGATGATAGCGCCCTGTTTTCTCGTATGTATCCGCTCAAGGAACTGCTCCAGCTGATTCAGCTCAAATTCAACAAGAAGATTATCCCCGGTTCCACCCTCATTTTTATTGATGAGGTGCAGAACTCTGCCATAGCCATGAATCAACTGCGTTACTTCTACGAAGAAATGCCTGATCTTCATGTAGCTGCTGCAGGCTCCCTTCTGGAGGTCAAGATGAAAACAGAGGGGTTTACCTTTCCGGTCGGCAGAGTGGAGTATTACTATATGTATCCAGTGACCTTTGATGAGTTTCTGGCCGCCCTGCAAGAGACAGAGGCTTTGAACTATATATCTGCCATAACCTATGATTCGGTGATCCCTGAAGAGATACACAGCCTCGTTATGAAAAAATTCCAGGAATATGTTTTGGTAGGAGGCATGCCTGAAGCCGTTGCCCGGTATGCCGATACCCGGTCATTTATAGATGTTGACCCTGTATATGAATCACTTCTCACCGGCTTCAGGGATGATGTCTCCAAATATGCAAGCGCTGCCAGGACAAAATATATACAGCATATCATTGAACATGCTGCCCGTTACGTAGGCCTTCATGTGAAGTATGAGAAGTTTGGAGAGTCCAACTTTCGAAGCAGAGAGATGAGCGAGGCTTTTGATGTAATGGAGAAGGCCATGATAATCAGCAGGGTTCATGCTTCTACGTCAAGGCAGCTGCCTTTGATGAGCAACCTGAAGAAAGCGCCCAAACTCCTGCATCTTGATGTTGGGCTGGTCAACTACCAGTTGGGAATAAGAAATGAAATAGCGACAATTACGGATATCAATGCTGTTTATCATGGCCAGATTAGTGAGCAGATCGCCGGACAGATGCTGTTGTCGTTGAATGTCAGGAAGAATGCAAATCTGCATTTCTGGTACCGGCAGCAGAAGGGCGCCACATCTGAGGTGGATTACCTGGTTGTGATAAACGGGAGGCTCATACCTATTGAGGTTAAATCCGGCAAGACAGGCACGTTGCGCTCATTGCACAATTTCATTGATGAAGGCAATAGTGACTTTGCGGTCAGGATATATTCCGGAAATATGAAAACCGAAAGGATTACAACGCTGAACAAAAAAAGTTATTCACTCTTTTCAGTTCCCTTTTACCTGCTTTATAGAATTGATGAGCTTATAATTGGTAATTTACACAGTATAGAGTGAGCGGCAGCAATAGTGCGTCCGGTCATTGAAATAGCGGCAAAATGGATCGCGATATGAGCCGCGATAAGGCAGTCATTTATCCCATATTCCCGACCGTGACCTGTTTGTTTTGCAAAGCCTAAACGAAAAGCAACACCGCCACAAAATAAAATAAAGATATGCTAAAATATAAAACATCTGCAATAGATGTGAATAATTTCCTGCTCATTTGAACAATAAGGGTTTTTATTATTATTCTCCGTTTTTTTGCAGTTCGGGAACGGCCCTGCGCAACAGGCAGGTGTGAACTTCGTCAGGTCCGGAAGGAAGCAGCGATAAGCATTATGTCTGTGTGCCGCAGCAAGTCGTTCCCTGACTGCAAAAAGGCAGTGAACAGTAAATAGAGATGGGAGATGAGTTAAACCAAAAAATGCGAGCATAATTCAACTGCATTTTTGGGGTTAAAGGACATAAAGATACTTTCATTTCACCAATCACTTATCACTAAATTATGAGTTACCTTGTACTGGCAAGAAAATGGAGACCGCAGGGATTTGACGATATAATCGGCCAGGAGCCGATAATGCATATCCTCAAAAACGCTATTGAACAATCAAAGATTTCCCATGCATACATATTCTCAGGCCCGCGGGGAGTAGGCAAGACAAGCACGGCCAGGATACTTGCAAAGGCGCTGAATTGCAAGAAAGGACCTACCCCGTCTCCTTGCGGCGTGTGCGTGTCATGCACTGCGATAACCGATGGTTCATCAGTGGATGTTACAGAGATAGACGGCGCTTCAAACAACAGCGTTGACGACATCAGGGACCTCAGGGAACGCGTCAAATATGCCCCTGTCGGCGGGAAGTATAAGATATATATTATTGATGAAGTGCATATGCTCTCGACATCTGCCTTTAACGCCCTGTTGAAGACCCTTGAGGAGCCCCCCTCGCATGTTATCTTTGTCCTTGCGACAACAGAGATGAAAAAGATACCGGCAACAGTGCTTTCCCGCTGCCAGCATATGCCTTTCAGAAGAATATCAAGCGCTATGATAAAGAAGAGGCTCAAACAAATCTCCGGGGCAGAAGGTATCAGCATATCTTCCCCTGCGCTGAACCTTGTTGCAAAGGCTGCTGACGGCAGCGTACGTGATTCCCTGACCATACTTGATCAGCTTTCGTCATTCTCTTCAGAAATAACAGAAGAGAATGTCCAGAGTCTTCTGGGGATGGCTGATTTCGGGCTCCTTTCAAGACTGTCACGGGCATTAATCCTGGGCAACAGGGTTGAGATAATCGCTGCGGTAAATCTTCTCTCTGAAAGCGGGGCTGACTTCAGGTCCTTCACAAAAGAACTGGTGCAGTTCTTTTGCGACCTGCTGGTGGCAAGCGTTATTCAGAGGCCAGAAGACGCGCTGGACATCAATAGCGAAGAGCTGTCAGTTGTAAAGGAGATCGTCTCGATGTCCTCGGAAGACCAGCTGACGCTGATGCTCTCTGAAATTATGAAGGCTGAAACCGATGTGAGAAATTCGTCATCTCCAAGACTTGCCCTGGAGTTGGCGTTAATAAGGACCAGCTTCCTCAGCGCCATGAAGCCGCTCAAAGAGGTAATAGAAAATATCAACCTCTACAGCAGGCAGGTCACTGGATTAACAAACGATTCTGTCCCTGCAGCCAGGCCTTCTGAGAAAACCGTTAAACCCGCTCAGGCCGCTCAGACCGTTCAAACGGAAACAATAGAAGTCAAACAGATTGCCGAGCCGGAGTTGCTTTATGCCGTTGAACAGCCAGCCGAAGAAGAACTGCCGGAAGAACCGGAAGAAACCCTTTCAGAAGATTCCCCCGAAGATGCGGACAGCGATGAAGCGCCGGAGGAAATCCCCTCTGATCCGCCAGTTGTCAAAAGCAGTGATATATCCTCTGCATGGGCAAGGACGCTCGAAAAAATTGATGCGCCTCTTGCCTCGAAAATCTCACAGGCGAGTGTTGAATTTAAGGAAGACGGACTGCTGCTTACCCTTGACGGCGGCCACTCTGTGTTTGAAGATGCGATAAAGAAGAACCTGAAGTCTTTGGAAAATATTGTTTCCGGCGAATACGGAAGTAAACTTAGGGTAAAACTTAATACTTCACAGAAAAAAAGTCCGCGCAGGAAAGACCTCAAAGAAAAGGCAATGAACGAACCTGTGGTCAAGGAGGCCCTGGAGCTTTTTGAAGGAAGGATTGTTGATGTAACACCAATCGAAAATACGAAAAATGGAGGAGAGCATGTCTAAAAAAATGCTTGGAGATCTGATGCGTCATGCGCAGAAGATGCAGGAAGAGATGATGAAGGCCCAGGAAGAGGCCAGGGAAAAGACTGTTGAAGCCACGGCAGGCGGCGGCATGGTCACTGTTACAGCAAGCGGTGCAGGTCAGATTATATCCATAAAGATCGAGAAGGATGTTGTGGACCCCGAAGATGTTGAAATGCTCGAGGACCTTATTCTTGCAGCTTCAAATGAGGCGCTGAGAAGGGCGCAGGAACTGGTATCCGACGATATGTCGAAGCTGACCGGGGGCCTGCAGATTCCCGGACTCGGAAACATAGGGAATATGTTCGGAAGATGATAAAAGAATGTTGAATATTGAATTAATGGGCTGTAAGCCAGGAGTGATTTTATGCCCGGGATCATAGAAAATCTGGTCAACGAACTGACGAGGCTTCCGGGAATAGGGAGAAAAACAGCCCAGAGGCTTGCTTTTTTTATACTCTCGATGCCTGAGGCAGAGGCGCTGTCGCTTGCAAAGGCAATTCAGACGGTGAAGGAGAAGGCCCGTTTCTGCAGCCGGTGCTTTAACATCACGGAAAAAGAGATATGTGAAATCTGCAGCGATAATTCACGGGACAAAAGCAAAGTCGTCGTAGTCGAAGAGCCCAGCAACATCCTTGTCATGGAAAGAGTAAAGAGTTTCCGCTGCCTCTACCATGTGCTGCTCGGCGCATTGTCTCCCATTGACGGGATAACGCCCGAAAAACTGAAGATACGGGAACTCATTGATAGAGTAAAGCACAACGGCATTCAGGAAATTATCATCGCAACAAATCCCAATACAAAGGGAGAGATTACAGCGCAATACATAAACGAACTGCTCAGACCCCTTGGCGTTACTGTGTCCCGTATCGCTTATGGTCTGCCGATGGGAAGCGATATAGAGTTTGCCGATGAGGTAACGCTCGGCAAGGCGCTTGAAGGCAGAAGGGAACTGTAAGCATCCTGTTTAGTGAAGGAGGAAGATATGAATTCTGTTCTTGAGTCAATATTAAAGAGAAGGTCCGTAAGGTCATACGAACCAAAGCCAATTCCAAAAAACATTTTAGAGACAATTATCGAAGCAGGCAATCAGGTGCCTTCAGCCATGAACAGCCAGCCGTGGAGATTTGTTGTTATTGAAGACAAAGCAACGAAGAAAAAATTTGACGATATACTAAATTTAGTTGAAATTTGAAAGAGTGGCTCCTCCGTGGCATAATCCACGGAACCAATAAATCATTTAAAAGGAGCCACAGATGAAGGAAACTACAAAGAAGAGGAAAAAGGCAAGATTTGGAATTGAGGCTGCATACGGCAGGCAGTGGATAGACGCTTCAGATGTACCGTATATTGGTAACAGGCAAACAAGGCTTTGACGCAATGATGAAGGAAATGGGCAGAATGATGGCAGAGACAATCATGTACATCGAGCGGGAAGAGATAGCCGGCCCGGACTATCAGCCCTTCTCCCCTCAATCCCCGATGTTGTCCATCAGATTGAAGCAGGTGAAGAAATCACCAAGAGCCAAAAGACTCTTAAAAAGGTTGCTTGAGGGAGATGCCTGGATATGGCTCCGATCAAGATAATCGATTATAGCGCATTTGGTGAAACCATTTTTTCGGAAGAACGAATAAAAATGTCTGAAAGGAAACAGCAAGGTAATTGAAAGATGTCACTCAGATGATTTCAACTAAAAATTTGACAAGGTCTCTTATAACGGCTCTATCCCTTCATTCATAACATCAAGATACTTGCGGTACACATATATTCTGTTTCTATTTCTGCCGGTTACTTCTTCTACAATCCCGGCATTAATCAGCGCTTTAAGGACTTTGTTTACGGTATTAGGCGCCAACCCTGTGGCTGTGCATAAATGGGCCGAATCCGTTAACGGGCGCACCATCAGACTTTGATGCACCATCAGCGCTGAACCCGCAACACGGCCAATGCCCTGCATAAGCTTTCTGTTTTCATCCGCAAGATGGACCAGCTTTCTTGCCGTGCCGGTTGACTGTTCAGCGGTGAGCCTCACCGCTTTAATAAAAAACTCAAACCAGCTTTCCCAATCTCCGTCTATTCTGACTTTTTGCAGGAGTTCATAATATTCATTTCTGTGATTTTTGAAATACAGGCTCAAGTAAAGAAGCGGCTCGGTCAGGATCTTTTCCACGCAGAGTATAAGCGTAATTAACAGCCTCCCAAGCCTGCCGTTTCCATCAAGAAAAGGGTGGATAGTCTCAAACTGGATATGAGAAAGTGCGGCTTTTTCAAGAGCGCTGACTATGCCGCGCTCATTATTCAGAAACAACTCCAACTCTCCCATACAGTTGGGCACTTCATTGGGAGGCGGGGGCACAAAGACTGCATTGCCGGGGCGGTCCCCTCCGAGCCAATTCTGGCTCCTGCGAAACTCGCCTGGATTTTTATGACTGCCGCGTTCGCTGCTGAGAAGTATTTCGTGCATCTCTTTAAATAAACGGTTTGAAAGTGGAACGCCGGAGCGGGTTTTGTCTAACCCGTAAGTCAACGCTGAAACATAACTTGACACTTCTTTCACATCGTCAACCGGCACTCCTGGAACTGCGTCCATCTCAAAAAGCAGAAGGTCTGAAAGGGTAGACTGTGTGCCTTCTATCTGCGATGAAAGCACCGCCTCTTTTCTGATGTAAAGATATAGCAATAAATTAGCGTCAGGCAAATAGGATGAAACACTGTCGAGCCTTCCTATTGCCAACAAAGCCATGTCAAGTTCACCGCGAAGCGCGGCTGAAATACGCAGAGGCGGTTCAGGCGGCAAGGGGTTTGGAACATACGCCTTTACCGTTTCACCTGTTGTGCTGATCGTTACATAATGACCTGAATTTTCCCTTTTCATATTCTCAATCCAATACTGCTATTGCATTATTTGCACTTGCCTCGACTCCTATTGCACGATTATAGCATATCGTGCAATAACAATCAAAAGAGTTTGGAACTATTCACTTTTTTATGGAAGCTTTATTTGCGAAAGCTTCTCTTTTATCCGACTGTTTAAAAGTTCTTCCTCTTCAATCTGCCCTTCCAACTCCGTCTTCAACGCATTGAACCTTTCGGCAAAATTAAAATCATCTTCATCATCAGGCAGGCCGATATACCTGCCAGGGGTCAGTACATAATTCAATGCCTTCACTTCATCCCGTGTCGCTGACTTACAGAAACCCGACACGTCCTTGTATTCCTCGGATGCTGAGCTTGTCGAAGCACGCCAGTTGTGGTAGGCGCTTGCAATCAAGGAGATATCTTCATCGGACAAATCCCTGTTTCTGCGGTTGATTAAAAAGCCCATGTTGCGGGCGTCCATGAAGAGAATCTCGCCTTTCCTCTTCTTCTTGTTCCGGCGCAGGAACCAGAGGCAAGCAGGTATTTGTGTATTGAGAAATAACTTGGTAGGCAGATTAACGATGCAGTCTATCAAATCATTTTCCACCATTGCCTTGCGTATTTCGCCCTCGTTGTTGGTCTTGGTTGTGAGTGAACCCTTTGCCAGCACAAAGCCTGCCTGTCCCGTAGGGGCAAGATGAAACAGGAAATGCTGAATCCATGCATAGTTTGCATTGTTTGGCGGTGGAGGCAGTTTTTGTCCCAATACGCTCCAGCGGGCATCATTTTGGAGCAAGTCGCCGCTCCAGTCACTGTCATTAAATGGCGGGTTGGCAATTATGTAATCTGCTTTGAGGTCTTTATGTGCGTCATTCAGGAATGAGCCTTCGTTATTCCACTTTACGTTGCTGCTGTCTATATGACGGATTGCAAGGTTCATCTTGGCAAGTCGCCATGTGGTCTGATTGCTTTCTTGACCGTAAATTGAGATGCGGTCTGCCGGATCAAGAAACAGACCGTTTTTCTTTTTCTTATAGTAATCCCTGTGGGCCTCTACGAATTTTTCACTCTGCACAAACATGCCGCCGGAACCGCAACATGGGTCAAAGACCCGGCCTTCGTATGGCTCAAGCATCGCTATCAAAATAATCGGAGCCGATATTAACGCCCTCTTTCAGCCTCTCATCGTCCATAGTGAAGCCCTTGATAATGTATTCACGAAGCCGTTGGGTGGCCCATTGACAAAAGCGCGTGGCAACAAGGGATTTGATTCTGTAGCCTACAGAAATAATGACATCAAGGTTGTAAAAGCGTTGCTTACGTTCTAGAGGATGTGGCGCCCCTATTCAATTCTTACAACAATATCCCCAGTAATCCGTCGAAGGAGTTCATCTACGGCCATGCCTGCGGAGTCTTTGGATTTTGATTCTACGGTAAGGATGATCTTGTATTCAGGATTCCCGAGAATCGGATAGGAACCAAACGACACATCCCTGTTCTGAGCGACAACGGCATTGAGGATTTCTGCGATATCGGATTCCCTTGCATCGAGGAAAAGGCGCCTGAGATGGAAGGCAGAGGAACGGAACCTTTCCTTTATCATGGAGAATTTATTTCTGAGATACTCAGGGATGCCCGGGAATATGAAGATGTTTTTATACAAAACCAGAGGAAAACTCATATCGTCGAAATCTATAATCTCTGACCCTTCAGGCGCCTCTGTCATTTTCAGCACGGCGTCATTCAGACGGCCCCCGTATTTGGAGCGAAAATAGCCCTCGAGCTGCGGATGCCTTACAAGCTTTACAGCAAAGCCATTTGCTATTCCTTCCATGGTGACGTCGTCATGGGTGGGGCCTACGCCTCCTGAGGTGAATACAAAGTCATACTGGCTTGAAAATTCTGCGGTCTCGCTCCCGATAATTTTCGTATCGTCCGGTATAACAGAGATGCGCATGAGATTTACCCCCAGCTTTCTCAGTTCAGATGCGAGATAGAAGGAATTGGAGTCCTGTACCTTGCCGGAGAGTATTTCATCTCCTATAATGATTATCCCAGCGGTCTTCTCGTCCGGCTTGCTCATAAAAATAATGTACCAGAAATCGTGCTGATATGTCTTATAATTTCATTGCAACAGGAAGTATAGGTAAACTGCGATGCAATCCCCCTGCCTCGTTCGGCAAGGCTTTCCCTCCCTGCGTCATTATTTATATATACGTCTATTATGCCGCGCAATTCTTCCCGGCTGTGATAGGTCGGCACACTGCCGGCCAGAAGATCGTTCATCCCCAATACATCATCGGAGATAACAAACCCGCCGCCGGCCAGCACATCAAAGACCCTCGGGTTGATGAAACCCTCCCGCTGCATATCATCGTGGTGGTCGTTGAGGACTATCTTTGATGCGGCATAAAGCTCATTCAGCCTTGCATTTTCATAATACTCCCCGCCATACCATTCATCGGGAATCAGACCTTTCCACCCCCAGCCCCAAATCTTCACCCGATATGGGGAGTCCCCGAGATCGGTTATGACTTTTCGCATTTTATTTTGTCGTGTATTGCCGGCAAAAACAATGTCATATTTCTTCTTGCAGGGCGCCGGAGTCATATTGGTTGGGATCATAAGAAAATCCGCATCATATCCCATGTCTGATATTTTCCGGATAAAGGGTTTTGATATACAGTAGACCTTCTGGTATTTTTTCATGACCTCCGGGTTGATCCGGTCAGGATGGCTGTGGACCCAGAGGATGTTGTAGGTATCTGAAGGCAAATTGGCAAGCGGTTCTCCAAAGAGGTGGAGCAGGATTTTGGGTGATTTATTGTCAACCGGATAGCCGCACCTGACGAATTCCTTTATCAGATTTTCCTTAAACCAATAATCTCCCCAGACCTTTTTTTCAGGCAGGTCGTAAAAATCTGAATAGGCTGATATGCCTATGGGAGGCGATGCCGAAAAATCTTTAGCCATGTGCGCCTCATGACGGTTTTATTCATTCTCCTTGCTCGGATTCATGGTCGGATGCATGATGAAGTTCATCCATATAATATTTAGTAACTCTCCATAGTCTTTCAGAAAATCCTTCATCGTCCCGTCAGGTTTTACATTTCTTATGTAACGTTTGAACTGTTTGTCCATATAGGTGAGAACGGCTTTTTTCTGATCAGCCGTATAAGGATATACGCATCCGCTCATGCAGGTTTTGCCGTCCAGCGTAAGGAGTCTTGTCGCAAAGACATCCCCTTTGTTCAGCCCCCTTGTCAGTGCCTTGTCCTGCAAATTATGTTCGCTGTCCATAAGCAGGTCTTTGAGCGCGATACTCTTGTCTTTGGCAACTGATGAAACTTCATACAGGCTTATTACAGAATCTTTCAGGCTGTTTAAGAGGTCGGCCTCATTATCTTTTAATGTATTGTTTTTCAGATAGATGTCAATAAAGGTATTGTTGTCAGGGTTGACCTTGTAATCAAAGATCAGCCAGTCTTCAAAATTCAGAAACCCCAGAGAAAGGGCGGTGCCGCTCATAAACTCATCCGGCTTATTGCTGTCCCAGAAATATTCGTATGCCTTGTCTATTGTTTCAGCATGATTTTCCCTGACAAATTGAATGATCGAGCAGACAAGGTCTGCCTTGAGACTTTCTTCTTTTCCCATGTTGTATCCTCTTTTTTCATAAAACTTTTGACATTACCGCAAGAATGAAAAATTTATATTAACTCTCCCAGGGTATTTATCTCAACTTTTTCAAAAGGGGCCAATCTGTCATTTGGATGATTAACCGAACTTTTTGGGTGTTACGCCAATTTAGAAATGTCCGCTTTTTACCAATTTAGAAATGTCCGGTTTTTGTATTTTACCTAATCAGCCCCTTTTAATGAATTGCTTCCTAAT
>PGYF01000131.1 GCA_002839535.1 Nitrospira bacterium HGW-Nitrospira-1 | reverse complement strand
GCCGACCACCTGAGGTATAATGATCTTGCTAGCGTCGCTTCGCTCCGACAAGTGGACGGCATGGCCGGAACACGTGGACGATTTCATCGGATTGCGCAACTTGTAACCTGGAGGTGAGTATGGGTTTTAATACACCGTTGCAGATTGCAAAGACAGTTGTTAACGCGGGAAAAACAAAGGCGAGTTTGCCTATCCTGCAAATGTTTGTCCTGGGTATCCTTGCGGGATGTTATATCGCATTTGGCGGTGAACTTGCGACAATGATAATTACCGGCACGGCAGAAAAGTTGGGCTTAAATCTAACAAGATTTATGGCGGGAGCGGTCTTTTCCGTAGGCCTGATGTTGGTCGTGATCGGGGGAGCAGAGCTTTTCACCGGCAACAGCCTGATGATCCTGGGGCTTTTCACAGGCCGTCTCAGTCTAAAGGGGCTCTTGCGCAACTGGGTGGTAGTCTACATCGCAAATTTCCTCGGTGCCCTGCTTCTCGTCTACATTATCTATAAAAGCGGGCTCCTCCATACCGGAAACAATGCCGTGGGAATGACGGCATTGAAGATTGCGGTTGACAAGGTAAACCTTACCTGGGCAGAAGCATTTTATCGCGGAATCGGATGTAACTGGCTCGTCTGCCTGGCTGTTTGGCTCGCCTTTGCCTCGGAGGATATTGCGGGTAAAATCCTTGGTATCTTCTTTCCCATTATGGCGTTTGTTGCCTCGGGATTTGAGCACTCTGTGGCGAATATGTATTTCATTCCTCTGGGAATTGTACTTAAATCTGACGCAGCAATGTCAAATGTTGTGACCGCTCTCGGCTCTCGGGCAGAAGCCCTCACCTGGGGTGGTTTTGTACTTAACAATCTTATTCCCGTAACCTTAGGTAACCTTGTGGGTGGAACAATCTTTGTCGGAGGCGCCTACTTCATCGTGTTTGGACCGCATTTGAAAGAGTGAAGAAGAAAAGGGTTCTCATATTTCAATAACCGCCTTGATTACGCCATCTTTTCTTTCCTTGACCAGTTCGAAGGCCTCGCCAATCTTTTCCGCTTTGAAACGGTGGGTAATCATCTGTTTTAAGGAAACCTTGCCTCTGGAGACGAGACTCACCGCCCGGGCTGCAGCGTGATTCTGGCGCCGCACATTGATAATGGGAATTTCTCTCCGCCGCGCAATATCCAGATGTAAGTATTCAGTGAAGACGTCTAAAAAATTCTTTTAAAAAATTGTTGCTTATCTGTAAATTACACTGACTTTTGGTTGGTGTCCATGCAACAATCCCCTTATTCATCACCCAATATCCTACCACAAATTCTTCCAAAAAACAAATTTTTATTTTCCCCTTGCGTCCTGCCTCTTTTTATGCTATAACTAAAGTATGGATAATAAATCATATATTTTCCGTGGTCGGAGCTGGGGCCTTCAAGAGATAGAAATGATAAAGGGTATAATAAAAACTTCCCGGTATAGGATAGATATATCCAGGAAGGTATGTGAGGCCATTAACTGGAGACAGATTAATGGCCGCCTAACGTAACTTTTGCGCAACCAGAGACCGAATCGCTTCTGGCTGCGGAAATTCGTCACTTGGCATAAGTCTGGGATATGGTTAACCTCACAGGAGG
>PGYF01000130.1 GCA_002839535.1 Nitrospira bacterium HGW-Nitrospira-1 | reverse complement strand
CCACCAGAAACTATCCCGGCTTTTGTGGAGAAGGGGTGAACTTGTTTCTCAGATTCCAGGAAATATGCTGCTGCCAGTTTTCGCCCCTTTCCTTGCAATCCGACCGGTAATGCGCGCCGACGCTCCCTTTTCTTGTGAGCGCGGCCTTGACGATAATTCGGGCAACAGTAAGCATGTTTTTCAACTCAAGCTCATGCCGTACAGCATAATTCCTCTCGATGATCCAGTTCCATGTCAGGAGTTTTTCCCACGCTTCGCCCAGTGACTTTCCGCACCGTATGATCCCCGCCTTCTCCCACATCAATTTTCTTAATGCCATTCTGATCTCGTCACAGTCAGGCATTGAAGAGATTTTAAAGTCGAGTGTTGCACGGCTTGCAGGGACTATAGAAGACTTTAACGCAGCCCTGCCGGTCCGTGCGCCGTATACCAGCCCCTCAAGCAGGCTGTTTGACGCAAGCCTATTGGCCCCATGCACTCCTGTGCAGGCGACTTCCCCTGCCGCGTACAGTCCTTTCATGTCTGTTTCCCCGTCCAAATTGGTTTTGACCCCGCCCATGATGTAATGTGCTGCAGGAGATACAGGTATGAGATCCTCGGTTATGTCGATATCGTATTTCAGGCAGGTTGCATAAATTTTCGGGAACCGTTTTTTTACAAATGCCTTTCCCATGTGCCTGATATCAAGAAATACGTGGTTGCTTCCGGTTTTTACCATTTCTGAAATAATGGCCCGTGAGACAATGTCCCTTGGCGCAAGTTCAGCCAGGATGTGATAGTCCTGCATAAACCTCTGTTTGTTTATATTCAGCAATACAGCGCCTTCGCCGCGCATTGATTCGCTAAGGAGAAATTGGGGGGCTGCCGGGTAATAAAGGCTTGTCGGATGAAACTGTATGAACTCCATATCTTCAAGGGTAGCTCCTGCCCTGAAGGCGATTGCCATACCGTCGCCTGTTGCCACCTCGGGATTTGTTGTCCTCGAAAAAAGCCGGCCCGCTCCGCCTGTTGTCAATATGGTTGCCTTTGCAAAAAGAGCGTTAATCTTTCCGTCTTTCAAGACATATGCCCCATGGCATTCGGAATTATGCGCAATAAGGTCGATTGTGAAGGCAAAAGGATATTTCCGTACAGAAGGAAGAGAGCGGACCTTCTTGAGAAGCACCCGTTCAAGTTCTTTTCCGGTAGAATCCCCGTGCGAATGGAGGATCCTCCTCCGTGAGTGTGCGGCCTCGATAGTAAGATCGAGGGTAGTGCCCTCTTTGTCGAATTCAGCGCCCCACTCGATCAATTCCATGATTCTGTCAGGCCCTTCTTCGACCAGTGTTCCTACCGCATCTTCCCTGCAGAGTCCGTCCCCTGCCTTCAGGGTATCGTCAAAATGGATGCCGACCTGGTCTTCATCACTCATGACAGCTGCAATACCGCCCTGAGCATATTCAGTGCTGCTTTCTGAGGGTCTGTCTTTTGTAATTACCATGACGCTGCCATATGGGGCAAGCTCTATAGCGGCCCGGAGGCCTGCCACGCCGCTTCCGATAATGAGAAAATCAACCATCTCTTTATGCATATCAGGAAGGATACAAGATGATATAGAGGAAATCAAGCGCATATTTTCGGAAATGT
>PGYF01000129.1 GCA_002839535.1 Nitrospira bacterium HGW-Nitrospira-1 | reverse complement strand
TGACGAAATCCCGTGTAAACGTTCCATTTGAATCATCTTAAGAATAGCCTTTTTCTAATATTTTTACCCACTCACATCCACGAAGACCCAAAGTTTTTTCATTGTTTGATCGTGTATCTGCTGTCAGGTTTTAAAAACCAGCAGCCATATCTGTAAAACTATGTTTGTATAGACGCCGGCCAATATATCATCAGCCATGACGCCTAAGCCGCCACTTAAAGTTCTTTCTAACTTTGATATGAAAAGTGGTTTTAGTATATCGAAAAATCTGAATAAAAGAAAGGCTGCAACAGCAAACCCCAGGGTTTTTGGAAGATAGAAGACTGACACATAAAACCCTATGAATTCGTCTATGATAATTTTTCTGCTGTCTTTTTCTTTCAGTATCTTTTCAGCCGTTGATGAGGCGTAAACGCCGAGTAGCGCGCCGGTTATAATTACGGCGAAGTGAGTGTAGAGGGGGAGGTCTATGAGGAGAAAAAGGGCAAGGGCGCACAGACTTCCGATAGTCCCGGGCGCAAAAGGAATGTAGCCGAGGAAGCCGATTGTTGCTATGCATGTAAGGCCTGTGTTCGATAGGCTTCTGATTTTTCCGTTATTCTTCAATGATTTTATATGTGTAATTTATTTTCGCTGAACCCTCAAGAGCGGCTTTAACCGAGCAGTATTTTTCCATGGAAAGCTGCACTGCTCTTTTTACTGCTTCTTCGGATATGTTTTTGCCTTTAATAACGAATTCCATGTCTATTTCGTTAAACTTTTGCGGATGGTTTTCTGCTTTTTGTCCATTCACATTAATCTCAAAACCTGAAATGGCCTGTTTTTTCTTTTTGAGAATGGCGACAACATCCATGCCTGAGCAGCCGCCTATGCCTATAAGCAGAAGCTCCATAGGGCGCAAACCTGTATCTTTCCCGCCTGTCTCAGGAGTCCCGTCCATAATAATGGCATGGCCTGAGTCAGCCTCTCCAACAAACTGCATCCCGTTAACGTATGTGACTTTTGCCTTTGACATCTTTACCCCCTTTTTAGTTAATTTATATAAGGCTCATCGTGTAAGAGTGTGGGTCATTTTGCTCTATTTCCCCTCTTTGGAAAAGAGGGGTTATCGGCGCTCCACCTTCTATCTCCTGAATAATATCCAAGCCGTCATACAGATATTTTGTTGTCGTCCCGTTTATCATCTTCTCTATTCTACGCCCTACCGCGTCATATTTGAAAGAGGCAGTCAGCGCCGTACAATCCGGCTTAAAGCCATTCATGCCCGCAAGCCCATTTCTTACATCCCATGTAAAAGTTGTCGCGCCGCAAGAATTCGTTACTGATATGATATTACCATTGGCATCATAAGCGATGTTCTTTGCTGTGCCTGGGTGTTGAGGTCCAGCGTAATTCCCCACTCCCCACTTTTCTGACAACAGATGCGATAAGATTTCTGACTTTAGAAAGCGGAGGTCTTATGGCAAGAAAGGACATCAGGATGGAGGAATTAGTGGAAGTGTTGTACCAGTGGCACAAGGGCCGCAATATCAGTCAGATCAAACGGGCATTGGAACTGGACCGAAAGACGATACGGAAATATATCGAACTGGCAGATCCCTATGGATTTATACAAGCCCATGAGATAAAAATAAATATACAGTGTAAATTGGTTATAATAGGACAGGGCAATTTAGAAGGATATTTAAAGGGGATTAGCAAAGGACTTAGGGATGGAGGCAAACTGGAGATATGCTGAAAAAGATAATCACACTTGAGTGGTATTCACTGCTTCTATGTATTTTTTCAACCCCTTTATTTGAATCCCCCAAGTCCATTTTTTTAGTAATAACCGCTGTTTTATTTTCTATTTGCCATTTCATAGAAAAGGATTGGAAAGAGATACTTTTTATAAAAGACCCTCGACTCGGCTTCCTTGCACTTGCATTAGCAGCATTTATCTCAGCAATATTTGCACAAAAACCCGGGCTGGCAATTCATGGCAGTTTTGATTTTCTAAAGATGTATTTTCTGTTTGTAATAGTGGCTACAGACTTTTTAGACAAAAAATCAATAAAAACCATTGCACTGGTAGTAATTGTTTCAACAACTATAGGAACTGTCTGGGGGTTATCAGAATATTCAATAGGCAAGTCGCAAGCTTTCCAGCTAAACTCTGTAGGACACGTAAATACTTCAGCCACTTATCTGGCTTTAACATTAACCTTAACAGTGCCATTTTTAAAGTTATTGAAAGATAATATCAAGAAAGTTTTTATTCTCTTATCAGCGTCTACGATGTTGACAGCTCTCATCATAGCCGGTTCGAGAGCAGCTATTTTAGCCATAATCGTTGCATCAATAGTTATGCTGATTTTCATGAAATGGAAAAAACAGCGCACTTATATTTTTATAGGTGCTACTGTCATGGGGATAATAATTCTACTTCTTATCTCTGACTTAAGTTTATTGAAAAAAGACACCTCATTATCAGACGTGTCTCTGCTTGCAAGAATTAAGCACTGGGAAAATGCATGGGAGATATTCAAAACTCATCTTCTATTCGGTATTGGTGCAAAACACTATAAATTCTATAATCCGTTTACTGGTATTGGCAAAGATGCCCACAGCCTTTATTTTGAGATTATTGCTCAGTTGGGAATCGTCGGGTTCGCTGCTTTAGTGCTGTTTTTTTATCTTGTCGCAAAATCCATAAAACAGTCTTATAAGAAAAGTATTCTGTGGTCTGTAGCATTAGGTGCCTTTGTTGTTATCTTAGTGAATGGCATTTTTAATCCAACGTTGCATTCTGAGCAGGGACTCCTTTTTGCACTTATATTAGCGCTGGGATTAAATAATAACTATCGAGAGCCTTCTTTAAATAAGCAGGATTATTATATGTTGTGATCTTCCCCCGTTTTCACGGACACAGAGTTAAGTTAGGCTGCCAGGACCTATCCCCAATCATTGTGCCACTATGAATTAGAAAATGCCGGCATATTTTCCTGTTCCAGTCTGAACTCATTGGGCGTCAGATTTCCCAGTGACC
>PGYF01000128.1 GCA_002839535.1 Nitrospira bacterium HGW-Nitrospira-1 | reverse complement strand
GCATATTTGGTATACATCCTGAACAAGCCGGTCCCAAACAGGGCAGCCTCTTCTCCGCCGGTCCCTGCCCGTATCTCCAGTATTACGTTTTTTGCGTCTCTCGGGTCTGTCGGCAGCAGCATCAATTTCAGTTCACTTTCCAGCAGGGGTTTCCGCTTCTTCAACTCTTCGAGTTCCGCCTGGGCGAGTTCTTTCAATTCACTGTCGCCTGACTTCAAAAGCTCTTCCGTGCTTTCCAGGTCAGCAACGATCTTTTTATACTCACGTATTTTTTCAACTAAAGGACAAAGTTCGGCATATTCCTTTGAATATTTCTGAAAATCCGCCTGCACAGAGAGCACCTTCGGGTCCATTAAAAGCTCTGTCAGATTTTCGTATTTATTTTCTATCTGAAGGAGCTTAGAAAGCATTTTCTTCCTCGAGCTTCAGCACTTCCTTCAGGGCGCTGAGGGCGACTTCGAGCTGCGCATCATCCGGTTCTCTTGTTGTCAGACGCTGCAGCAGCAGGCCTGGGGAAATAAGCATACGCATGACCGGGTTGCGGCTCCACCGGGATGAGAATTTCAGGAACTCAAACGACAAACCGGCGATGAGCGGTATCAGCACGATTCTGGATAAAAATTTATAAATAAAAGACCAGGACTGCGGGATAAAGGAAAAAGCGAGTATGCTCACCACCATGACGATCAGCAGAAAACTGGTCCCGCAGCGTGGATGCAGCGGACTGTTGTCCCTTACATTCTCAAGCGTCAATTCCTTCCCCTCCTCATAGGCATGGATCACCTTGTGTTCTGCTCCGTGATACATGAATATCCTTGCCATCTCCTTCCATAAACCTATCAGTACTACATAAAGCAGAAAGACAAGAACCCGCAGAACCCCGTCAGTCAGGTTAAAGAGCAGTGAATTTTTCGCTATGCCTTCAAAAACATAACCCGCGAGTTTGGTTACATATAACGGTAAAAGGATAAAGAGCCCAATGCCGAGCAGGATTGATACAAGGATCGTAACTGCCATGGAGAACTTCCCGAGGCTCTCCTCAGTCTCTTCTTCATACGCCTTGCCTGCAGAGAATTCTATGGCCCTTATGCCGAGCATCAGCGCATGGAAAAGCGCAATCACTCCTCTGAGAACCGGCAATTTCAGAAAGCGCGGGATTTCCGCCAGCCTCTCTTTTTTAAGATGTATATTGCCCTTCTGATCCCTCACTGCCACAGTCCAGTTTTTTGGGGCCTTCATCATGACTCCTTCAATCACTGCCTGTCCGCCTATGTTTTTTAGTCTATCCCGGGTCATCATTTTCTCCACAGAAAAAAGCAGGAAACCGTAACGGTTTCCTGCTTTTGATAAATGCAATGTTTCGCTATTTCCTGGCGTATTTTTTCTTGAACTTTTCGACCCTTCCCTCGGCGTCATGAATCTTCTGTTTGCCGGTAAAGAAAGGATGACATTTTGAACAAATATCAAGGTGTATATCAGCTCTTGTGGACCTTGTGGTGAATGAATCACCGCAGGCACAAACAACCTTTACTTCCTTGTAGTCCGGATGAATTCCTGGTTTCACGTTGTTCCTCCTGATTTGTAATAAAATATTCTAAAAGATTTCAGGAGATTTTTGCAACATTTCCGAAAATATG
>PGYF01000026.1:15273-19675 GCA_002839535.1 Nitrospira bacterium HGW-Nitrospira-1 | reverse complement strand
TTTATGAGAGACTATTTTGATATTTTTTCGTATAGTTTTTTAAATGAGGCAACGATTCACTTTCATGTAGATTTTAGATGAGGCAATTCGTTTGCTTGAAAAGTTTTTCTTTTTTGCAGTAAAATTTATAATCATGCAAAAACTAATCAAGAATCTGGTCCAGAAAAACAACTCCAAAATTGTGCTCGTTGTCCTCGACGGTCTTGGAGGTCTCCCTGTCAACGGCAAGACAGAGCTCGATGCAGCAGCTACCCCGAATCTTGACAAACTGGCTAAAGAATCTGCCTGCGGCCTGCATATACCTGTTGATGTCGGGATTACACCTGGAAGCGGACCAGGACATTTTGCCCTCTTTGGATACGATCCAATTGAATACCAGATAGGGAGAGGAATTCTGGAAGCCCTCGGTCTGCGGCTCGATGTAAAAAATACCGACGTATCAGTCAGGTGCAACTATGCGACAATCAAAGACAGCCTGATTGTTGACAGGAGGGCAGGAAGGATACCTACAGAGCAGAGCAAAAAGCTTACAGAAAAACTTCAGTCCAGGATAAAAAAAATCAATGAGGCAGAACTTATCTTTGCACCAGGCATGGAACACCGGTTTGCGGTAATCCTCCGTTTTCCAGAACCCCTTGAGGCAGACGCTGCGGCGATAAATGATACAGATCCCCAACTCGAAGGAAAACCGCCGCTATATCCTTCACCTCTCTCAAAGAGCGCTGAGAGGGTATCGCTGATAGCCGAAAAATTAATCAATGCCGTTCATGAAGTTCTGAAAGATGAAAAACAGGCGAATTTCATATTAATGAGGGGGTTTTCAGTGAAACCAAAGCTGCCGACCTTCGAGGAGGCGTTCGGGTTAAAGGCGCTCGCAATCGCGACATATCCGATGTATGGAGGGCTTGCAAAACTTGTGGATATGGATACCCCGGCAATTAAAGGAAGCGTTGAAGATGAAATTAAATTTTTAAAACAAAAATACAATGATTATGATTTTTTCTTTCTCCATGTAAAAAAGATTGACTCTTACGGCGAAGACGGCAATTTTGCTGAAAAGGCCGCGAGGATCAGTGAATTCGATGAGCTTCTGCCGCAAATCATCGAGCTGAATCCCGATGTCCTGATTATCACAGGCGACCATTCTACACCTGCCCTAATGAAAAGCCACAGCTGGCATCCGGTGCCGGTACTGCTGAAATCTCCTTATGTGCTTGGAGGGCTCTGCAATTCCTTCAGCGAAAGAGAATGCTACAAGGGTGAACTGGGACTCTTCCCGACGATTAAGCTCATGCCGCTTGCGCTTGCCCATGCAAAAAGACTGAAAAAGTTCGGTGCATAAGACTGCAGGGGTCAGGGATTTGGGGTTAGTTGTCAGTAAAAAAAGCCAATCCCCAATCCCCAATCCCCAATCCGTTATCGACACCCATTGCCATCTGAATATGAAGGAATTCGACGATGACAGGGAAGATGTCATAGAGCGCGCAAAGGCAGCCGGACTTGAGGCAATGATCAATGTCGGGTCTGACCTTGAGGGCGCTGTCATGGCAATGAAGCTCGCAGAAGAACATGATTGCATCTTTGCCTCCATAGGCATACACCCGCATGATGCAAAGGATTTTTCCGACAAGGCCTACCTGAAACTGCGGGAATGGGCAGGCAACAAAAAGGTCGTTGCTATAGGTGAGACCGGTCTCGACTATCATTACAACCACTCTCCGCGCAGAGCACAAAAAGATGTATTTGAAAAACATCTCAGACTCGCGGGAGAAACCGGACTGCCTGTCATCATACATAGCAGGGAGGCCCAGGACGATACCCTCGAAATATTACGAAGGTCAGGGGTAAGCAAGGGGGTGTTGCATTGTTTCTCGGGGAATAGGGACATGGCAGAGCAGGTCATGGCCATGGGTTTTTATATATCCATAGCAGGACCGGTAACCTTCAAAAAGGCAAAAGAACTGAAAGAGATAGCAGCGAACATACCTGATGATTATCTGCTTGTTGAGACCGATGCGCCATATCTGTCACCTGAACCGTTCAGGGGAAAGCGTAACGAACCCGCATATATCGTGCATACCCTGAAGCATATTGCCGAATTACGGGGGGTGAGCCTTGAGGACATGGCACGGATCACTACCTTGAATGCGAAACGCCTCTTTGGGATCGGCGCTATTTCCGAACGCGCTGAAATAGCATACAGGATAAGAGACAGTCTCTATCTTAATATCACCAACCGCTGCACAAATCAGTGTACTTTCTGCGTAAAATTTCGTTCGGACTTTGTGAAAGGACACAGACTCAGGCTTGGCTGCGAGCCCTCAGAAGAAGAAATAAAGGACGCAATAGGGGATCCGAAAAAATTCAGGGAGATCGTATTCTGCGGTTATGGCGAACCGTTACAGCGGCTGGATACTGTTAAAAATATAGCCAGGTGGGTAAAAGAACTGGGAGGCCGTGTGAGGATCAATACCAACGGGCATGCAAATCTTATCCACAAGAGAAATATTCTCCCTGAGTTGGAAGGTATTGTAGACAGCATATCAATAAGTCTCAACGCCCATAATCAGGAGATATATAATAAAATTTGCAGACCTATATATAAAAACGCTTTCAATGAAATTATACAGTTCACAAAACAGGCAAAAGAAGTTATCCCTGAAGTCCAGGTAACGGTTATAGCCATGGAAGGCGTGGATATGGATAAATGCAAGGCAATTACTGAAGAACTCGGGGTACCCCTGAGGATCAGAAAACTCGATGTTACAGGCTAACCCATTTCAGGAAGGCTTCAACAACAGCAGGGTCAAACTGTGTGCCGCTGCATTTGATGATCTCCTTAATGGCTTTTTCTTTTGAGTTTTTCGGTCTGTAGGGTCTGTCGGAGGTAAGCGCATCAAAGGTGTCTGCTACGGAAAGGATCCTTGCTATAAGCGGGATCTCTTCACGCTTTAGTCCGAATATCCCATTATGGCCATCCCAGTATTCATGGTGATACTTTATCCCAAGGATCACATCTTTGAACTGTTTCAGTTCTTCGAGTATTTCGGCGCCGACAACAGGGTGTTTTTTGATTTCCAGCCATTCACCCGCAGTCAGTTCTGAGCTTTTATTCAGTATTTCCTTTGGAGTGGCGATCTTTCCAATATCATGCAGGAGTGCGCATATTTTGAGTTTCTCTAATGTTTCAGTTTCGAGCTTCATGACATGTCCGATTCCCATGGCATACTCTGTTACACGTTCGGTATGACCGGCTGTCCAGTATGACGTTGCCTCAAGGGCTTTTACCAAACATTTTATCGCCCCCATGGAGAGCGCATCGAGTTCTGCGTAAAGAAAAGCATTTTCTATTGCCAGTCCCGCCTGAGTTGATATCGCCATAAGCAGTTTGGAGTCGTTTGAGAAAAATTCTTCGTTCAAGGCCTTATCAGCAACCAAAATAGCGCCGACAGCCTTCGCCTTCCCTAAAATCGGACATACCATCAACGAATTTATGTCAGGGATATAATCCATGTATTCTGTCTCTTTAATCGTACAGAAAGCCAAGGGTTTTTTTGTCTCTATCGACTTCCAGATAACACCATCGTCTCTGGGAAATTGACGCGCGCTGTTCCATTCCCCTTTATGCGCCTTTGTATAAAGTGTTTCTCCCTTCTCATCAAGAAAAAGAACAACTGCTGTCTTTACTCCAAGGGTAGTGACAGCCTCGCTGACTACTATCGAGCATATTTCATCAATACTGAGGGTCGAGTAAATTCCGGATATCCTGTAGAGCAGGGATAATTCTTCATATGCGCCGGCAAGTTCTCTGACGGTTAGAGACAGGTCATTTTGGATATTATTTGTTTCCAATTGTTTCCTGCACCATATCCAGAAGAGATTTGAGACTAAAAGGCTTTGTTATATATTTTGCTACACCGCACTGAAGACTAAGCTGTTCGTCGGTATCCTGTCCTTTCCCTGTAAGCATAAAAACAGGAATGTCTGAAATATCAGGATCATTCTTCATCATTTTGCATATCTCAATCCCGTTCAGTTCAGGCATCATCCAGTCAAGTATTACAAGGTTTGGTTTTTCCTTTTTTATGACCTCTAAGGCATTTAAGCTTTTCCTCAGAGTTATCACATTAATGTTTGCCTTTTTCAGGCTGTCTTCTATCATCATAAGGATAAACGGCGCGTCATCAACAACAATTACCTTGCTCACCGTGCCTCCTATAAGAAATATTCGGAATTATCCGACCTCTTCGCCTTTTTTATTATTATACACGTATTATCCAAAAATGTTTGAGGACTTTTCTCTCCTGTCATACCAAAATAGAAATGTCCGCTTTTAAGAATGTTAGACCGCCTCTTTTTAGAAGGAGGCAGGATGGCAGGAAAGGACATTGTGAAGAACCCT
>PGYF01000026.1:3633-15242 GCA_002839535.1 Nitrospira bacterium HGW-Nitrospira-1 | reverse complement strand
ATTAGGAAGCAATTCATTAAAAGGGGCTGATTAGGTAAAATGAAAAGCGGACATTTCTAAATTGGTAAAAAGCGGACATTTCTAAATTGGCGTAACAGAGGACTTTTCTCTCCTTGAAGTAACAGGCTTCAAAGATGTATAATTTTCCATGGAAATGTGCCTGGTCTGTAAAGAACCTTTTCTTATGCAGGCATCAGTGGAATGAGCTTAGAACGGCAGAAAAAGGGCATCCGGAGCGAAAGCCAGGTCTGCCGACTGCCGAATCCAGGATTAAGGGAGGGAACAGATGGCCGATGAACATTCTTGCGATATTGTCAGTAAAATAGACCTTCAGGAAGTTTCAAACGCGGTTCAGCAGGCAATGAAGGAAATATCTCAGAGGTTTGATTTTAAAGGCAGCAAAAGCAGCATTGAACTCAATAAAGACAAACATGAACTGACTGTTATTTCCGATGATGATCTGAAGCTTAAAACCGTCCTGGATATCCTTCAGACAAAGCTGGTAAAGAGAGGCATATCGCTCAAGGCTCTTCAATACTCCAGGATCGAGCAGGCGTCCGGCGGCACAGTCAGACAGATCATAACACTGCAGCAGGGCATCCCTGTTGAAAAGGCAAGGGAAATGGTCAAACTCATTAAAGAAACAAAGATGAAGATCCAGGCAGAGATACAGAAAGATCAGGTCAGGCTGAGGGCCAAGAAGATCGACGACCTGCAGACAGTCATGAAATTATTACGCGAAAAAGACCTGGGTATTCATATTGATTTTTCAAACTACAGATAAGCGTATCAGTTGATCTTTCCAAGGGCTTTTTTTGCGGCAAGGGTCTCTGCCTCTTTTTTACGGCGTCCTGAAGCAGTCCCCAGCTTTTTGTTGTTGAGATATACCGCAACGGTAAATATCCTCTCGTGCTCTTCCCCCTGTTGCCGTATGACCCTGTATTCCGGCAGCGTTCCGTAGAGAAGCTGGATTTTTTCCTGAAGCTCTGTTTTATAATCAAAGAACTCTCCGGATTGAATTGCGCTGTTGATCCTCTCCTTAAAAAACCCCAGGACAATGCTTTTGGTCCTTTCGTAACCGGAATCGAGATACACAGCTCCGATAAGCGCTTCGAGAGCGTCGGCAAGTATTGATTTTTTGTCCCTCCCCCCTGTTGATTCTTCACCTTTGCCGAGCGAAAGATATTTTCCCAGGGACATTGAAGCTGCGATATCGGCAAGCACTACCTCACTGACAAGATAGGATTTGACCTTTGCAAGTACGGATTCAGGGTACTGTTTTTCCTGCAGAAAAAGATTTTCTACGACAATAAGCCCGAGTACCGCGTCTCCGAGAAATTCGAGTCTTTCATTGTGTGAAGGAGCGGTATCCCTGTTTTCATGATAATATGACTTATGGGTCAGGGCCTCTGCAAGAAGGCTCTTGTCTTTAAAGACATACCCGATGCTTTCTGTTATGCTCCTGATATTCAGTGTTCCGCCTGGTCCGGTCAATTATCCAATTTTTTAAAAAGCAGACAGGCGTTCGTCCCGCCAAAGCCGAAGGAATTGGATAAAGACATTTTTGCATCAAGCCTTCTTGCTTTATGGGGGATATAATCAAGATCGCATTCCGGGTCAGGGTTATCAAGATTGATGGTTGGCGGCGCCATCCCCTTATCAATGCTCAATATACTTATGACTGCTTCCACCCCGCCTGCTGCCCCCAGAAGGTGTCCTGTCATGGATTTTGTGGAACTGACCGCAAGCTTATACGCATGATCGCCGAATACTGTTTTGATGGCATTGGTCTCAAGTTCATCTCCATGTTTTGTCGAGGTGCCGTGAGCATTAATATAATCAACGTCGGTCGGGTTTGCCTCCGCATCTTTTAAGGCCATATTCATACATCTTACAGCGCCTTCTCCGCCTGGAGCAGGTGAAGTGATATGATATGCATCGCCGGTAAGACCGTAGCCGACAATTTCAGCATAAACCCTGGCATTGCGCCTTATGGCCTTGTCCAGTTCCTCAAGGATCAGAATGCCCGCGCCCTCGCCCATTACAAACCCATCCCTGTCTTTATCAAACGGCCTCGAAGCCCTTTCAGGTTCATCATTCCTGGTTGAAAGCGCCTTCATCGCATTGAAGCCGCCTATGCCCATAGGTGTTATACACGATTCAGCTCCCCCTGCAATCATCGCATCAGCATCACCCCGCTGGATAATCTTGAAGGCATCTCCTATCGCATGGCTGCTGGTCGCGCACGCAGTCGCCGGTGAACAATTCGGGCCTTTTGCCCCGAGTTTAATGGATATCTGGCCTGCTGCCAGATTGATAATCAGCATGGGGATAAAAAACGGGGTAATCCTCCTCGGCCCTTTCTCCAATAGTATCTTGTGGTAATGCTCAATAGCAGGCAAGCCCCCCATGCCCGATCCAACAATAACGCCTGTCCTTTGGGCATTACTTTCGTCAATCTTTAATCCCGAGTCATCCAATGCCATGGTCGCAGCCGCAACGCCGAAATGGATAAAACGGTCCATTTTTTTGATTTCCTTTGGTTCGATATAGTCTTCCGGGTTGAAACCTTCCACCTCTCCAGCCACCTGGGTAGCAAAAGCAGAGGCCTCGAAATGGGTAATTTTTCGTATGCCTGATTTACCTGCGATCATGGCATCCCAGCTTTTCCCTGTCCCGATGCCCAGTGGGGTTATAAGCCCCAAACCCGTTACAACAACTCTCCTCTTTTCCATTAAGCCTGTTTGTTTTTTATGTATTCTATCGCGTCTTTTACCCTTGTTATTTTTTCTGCGTCTTCATCAGGGATTTCTATATTGAATGTCTCCTCAAAAGCCATAACAAGCTCTACTGTATCGAGCGAGTCAGCTCCAAGGTCCTCTACAAAAGACGCCTCCAGCGTTACCTCAGCTGCATTCACTCCCAACTGTTTTGCTATAATCTCTTTTACTTTTTCATCAATCATTTACTTACCTCCGGATTTAATTTCGTTTTTCCAATTAACTGCGTTTTACTCATAATCTCCATGAGCATTCCTACATATACATCCCGCCATTGACATGTATCACCTGGCCTGTTATATATCCATTATCAGGTGAGGCGAGAAAAACAACAGCGTTACTAACATCCGAAACAGAGCCAAATGTTCCGACAGGTATGGATTTTAACATTTCCTGTTTGATATTGTCAGGCAGGGCGTCTGTCATGGCAGTCGCGATAAATCCAGGGGCAACGGCATTGGCAGTAATCCCTCTGCCTGCATACTCTTTTGCAATCGTTTTTGTAAACCCAACGATACCGGCCTTTGAAGCGCTATAATTTGCCTGCCCCGGGTTTCCCATAAAAGCAACAACAGAGGCGATATTGATAATCCGTCCGTAGCGCTGTTTTATCATGAATTTGACAGCCTCTTTCGAACAGAGAAATACTCCTTTCAGGTTAATATTTATAACAGCGTCCCAGTCCTCCTCCTTCATCCGCAGAATAAGCCCGTCTTTCGTTATCCCCGCATTGTTTATTACAACGTCAATCCGTCCGAATTCTTTTATAATCTTTTCAAATGCAGCTGTCACCTCTTCTGATTTTGAAACATCCAGACGCAAAGCCAATGTTCTGACGCCGGACGCGGATATTTCTTTAGCGGTCTCCTCCGCGCTGTTTGGGGAAATGTCGGCAATTACCAGTTGCGCCCCCTTTTTTGCAAAATGCTCTGCGATAGACTTGCCGATTCCCCGCGCTCCGCCTGTTACCAAAACTACCTGTTCTTTCAAATCCATATTCATCCTCCTGAAGGTCGGCATTGATTTTAACAGAGTATTGTTATCTTTTCCAGTCCTTTATTGTATCCCAAATCCTGATATAGAATCAGCAATACCTTTGGCAACGGCAGACAGAGGCGCTTTTTTAACTACGTAGCGCCGTTTCCCTTGCGCCTGCCGCGCATGTTATAATAATCATCTTCGCACTTATTTATTTTACAGGAAGGGACATATGAAATCTTGTTATATCTGCAATGACACAGAAGATCTTTTTGCATGGAAACACCCTGAAAACGGCAGCGAATACATGCTTTGCAGTTATTGTCTCAATTCTATTGTCGGCGTATGCGCGGAATGCAGCGCCATTCTGGTTAAATTAGACCCTGTCGGCATAAATAAGGACGGCCAGAGAATATGTTATAAGTGCAGCGCAATGCATGACATGGCCGATGACGAATAACAGAGTCTTTGCTTTTTGATCAACAGAGGTGGGTATGCCGAACATAAGTGAAGAAGAAAAATCGCATCAGATCAAGACCTCTTTCGAGGTTGACAGTATATACCTGCAGGCCCTCGAAAAACTGAGAGAGGAACTAACAGGACAGGGTATTGACATTGACTCGGGAGAAGGCAGAAAAACCTTTATTCGGGCCGTGCGCAAGCTGAATAAACGGTTTATATAGCAATGGATATCAAAGTCAGTGAATTGTTTGTAAACTACATTGAGAGGCTTGGCGCAGAATATGTTTTCGGCATTCCAGGCGCTCATATCCTTCCCCTCTATGACGCCATCTACAATTCACCGATCAAATCCGTGCTTGCAAAACACGAACAGGGGGCATCCTTTATGGCAGGCGGTTATGCGCAGGTATCCGGAAAACCAGGGGTCTGCATTGCAACTGCAGGGCCCGGAGCCACCAACCTCGTGACAGGCCTGGCAAATGCTTACATGGACAATCTGCCGGTGCTTGCCCTGACCGGTGAGACGCCGACATACTCCTTTGGGAAGGGCGCTTTACAGGAAAGCTCCGGTGAAGGTTCCTGCATAAACCAGCACGATTTATTCAGGGGCATTACAAAATATAACAGTCTTCTCCAGAGGACGGATTATCTCCTGACTGTCCTCAGAAAAACAACGGGGATTCTCCTGTCCAAAAACCCAGGGCCTGTCCTGCTGAGTCTTCCCTACAATGTGCTGAAAGAAACTGTTGACGGCAGCCTTCTGGATAATATAAATTTCGACCCGGGTTATCCCCTCTCCGAGACTCTTTTGCCGGCTGATGCCATGGTCAGCCTGATAAATAACGCTGTTCATCCCGTTGTCATTGCAGGGTACGGGACCATTGCTTCTGATGCTGAGCAGGCCATATCGGATTTTTGCGTAAAATCGAATATCCCGGTTGCCACAACCCTGAAGGCGCGCGGCGTACTGTCTGAGACGTCCGACCTTTCTCTGGGTGTGCTTGGAATAACTTCAAATGAACCGGCATTCAGATATATAACGGAAAAAGCGGATCTTCTTATTATCGCCGGCGCAAGCTTCGGGGAGAGAACAAGTTACAACTGGAACAATGAACTGATCAAGGGCAAGAAGATTATCCAGATAGACAATAATAGAAATTGCCTCAATAAAGTTTTTACTGCCGATATCGCCCTTGACGCCGATGTGAAAAAGGTATTTAGCCGCCTCAATGAAAAAGTCCGCACCCATATCATCAATCCGAAAGACCCGAAGGAAGTCAAGACCTGCAAGTCAAAATACCTGAGCCAGGATACAAAGGACAATGGATTTATGCTCGTCAGCAATTTCCTGAACATGTTGAATGACTACTTTAACGGTGATGTATTGATTTTCGATGATAATATTATTTACATGCAGCGTTTCTGTCATGTGTTAAAAAGCAGAAGCTACTTCCCGAATTCCGGCATCTCCTCTTTGGGTCATGCAGTCCCGGCTGCCATCGGCGCAAAACTTGCAGCAGAGAAGCCTGTTATTGCGATTTTGGGGGACGGCGGATTCCAGATGTGCTGTATGGAGATTATGACAGCGGTGAACTGCAATATCCCTATTACGATCATACTCCTTAACAATGCATCCCTGGGGCTTGTCAGGAAAAATCAGTTTTATAATTATGCCGGCAGATTCATCGCCAGTGAATTTATAAACCCTGATTACAGGAAACTCGCGGAAGCATTCAATATAGAGTATTTCAGAGTGGCTTCGCAGGCAGAGGCCGAGGGCGTATTTCAAACAGCGGATTTTATGGACAAAATAAATCTTGTCGAATTAATCCTTGACAAGGACGAGTTTCCCCAATATTCATCAGGGAGATAAGGTGCGTAATTGAGGGAGAGCGAACTCTTCAATAACCTGAATATTTTCTTCAGAATCTTTCTTGGCAAGACTGCTGCAGAGAACATCAAAAAGCAATTTTTTTCCTGTTTAAAGGGCATAGACAGCCGCAAGGGCCTGTGCGATGAACTGGAATCTCTGAAATCCCTCTATGAGACCGCCATCAGGTTCACAGAGAAAGAGGCGGCGGATAAAGAATTTGACGAAGACCTGCTGGCCCTCCAACGCAATCTGTATATAGAACTTGAACATATTCTCTCTTTTGAACACACTGATACACGACGCCATTTTCTGGTGGTCATCCCGGTAGCCGACAGGCCGATAATGCTGAAAAATTGTCTTGAGAGCCTTGTTGAACAATGCCGGATTTTCCAGTATGGCGGGTTCACGAAAAATACACAGGGCGTGCCTGTTTACAATAAAATCAGGGCGTTTGTCATCGATGACAGCAAAGATGAAGAAAACATCCGGAAGATAAAGAAAATATGCGCAGAGACAATGGCAGCAGGCGTCCTAACATACTATGTCGGCCTTGACGAGCAGGCTGAATTGCTCGGACATATCCCTTCTCAATACAAGGAACATCTACAGACGCTGATCGGCGAAACCCGCAAACCCGCGCCGTCTCACAAAGGCGCTTCAATTTCAAGGAACATCGCATATCTCTGTCTGCATACATTTTGGCTGCATGCATTTTTGGGAGAATCCAGGGAGAAGGCCCTTATCTATTTTCTCGACAGTGATGAAGAATTCAGGGTAAAGATCAGACGCGGCGGCTGCCTGGAGGACATACCGTTTATTAACTATTTTTACTGGTTAGATAAAATATTTGACACAAGCGACGTCGAGATTGTCACCGGCAAGGTTGTGGGCGACCCGCCTGTTTCGCCCTCAGTCATGATCAATACTTTTCTGGAGGATATCATTCTTTTTTTTGAAACCCTGTCCCGCACTGCGCCTGATGAAAAATGCATCTTTCATGACAATCAATCGCCCAAAAACTCCTCAGCGGAATATCATGACATGGCGAAATTATTCGGTTACAATAGCTCATCGCATCCCCAAAAATACCCCTGTAGTCTGTCCGGAGACCATACTGTCAGGGATTGTCTTGACGATTTTTCAAAAAGGGCTTTGGGCTTTTTTTACGGACTCCATCCCACAAGGACACAGCTTTATCTCCACAGGGATGACTTTACAGAGACGGAAAATGCACGAACGGTTTATACAGGCAATTACGTTTTTACGCCGGCAGGGCTCCGGCACTTCATCCCCTTTGCCGGCCTGAAGTTACGGATGGCCGGACCTGTTTTAGGACGCATCCTGAGAAAAAGACTGAAGCAGAGATTCGTCTCGTCTAATATGCCGCTGCTGCATAAACGCACGCTTCAGACCAACTACAATAATGAATTCAGAAGCGGCATATTGGCAGACAACAGCAACATAGATTTGTCCCTTGAATTCAACAGGCAGTTCTGGGGGGACGTCATGCTGTTTGCTGTTGAGGAGCTTGCCGGACTTGGATACCCGGACAAAAGATTAGGCCTTTCCGAAATAACCAAAACCGCATATGCCATGCAGGACAAACTCTGGAATCTCTACAAAGAGAGACAGGCTGAAATAGTGGAGAAGACAGCGGGCATAAGTAATTATCTTTCTAATAATAAGTTTTGGTGGAATAGAGGGTCTGAAACTGAAGGCGCTGTGAAAAACATAGGGCTGTTTTGCGCCCTGGTCGAAAATAACTTCGGCGTAAACTCTGCGGGCATGAAGAAGATTTCAGAACAGATCAAAGAAGGCTCTTACCTCACTATGATTGGCAATGCCATCCATTCTTTCTATATAACCGACATTGCCTGGAACGAACTCTTGAAATCAAATCTTCGAATGCCTGCAAATTCAGTGACGTCTGCAACCCTGTTCTAAACAGGGGCGGATAAAAAACCTGCTTATTTTGTATAATCAATAGATGAAAAATATCGCCATATTAGGCTCTACAGGGTCAATAGGCCGGAATACCCTTGAGGTGATAGCACAGAACAGGGGACGCTTCAGGGTTGTGGCCATGTCCGCAGGAAGCAATATTGATCTATTCGAACAGCAGATAAAAACATTCAGTCCCAACCTTGCTGTTATGGCAGACACGGCTGCTGCTTATGCCCTGAGTAAACGGTTTAGCAAAAGGGTTGGTGGGATTGAAATACTCTCCGGCGCTGAAGGCGTCAACCGTGTTGCAGGCCATGCTGACGCTGATTTTGTTATTTCCGCTATCGCAGGCTCAGCCGGATTGCTTCCTACCATAACAGCCATAAGGGCAGGGAAGACAGTCGGCATTGCAAACAAGGAGGCGCTTGTGATGGCCGGTGATATCATCATGAAGGAAGCGAAGAAAAACAAGGTGAATATCATCCCTGTGGACAGTGAGCATTCAGCTGTTTCGCAGTGTATCGAAGGCCGTAACAGCGCAGAGATCAGGAGAATAATCCTGACTGCCTCGGGCGGCCCTTTCATAAACAAAACTAAAAATGCCCTGAAGAACATCAAGGCAAAAGACGCCCTGAGGCATCCGAACTGGAGCATGGGCAGGAAGATTACGATTGATTCCGCAACATTGATGAACAAGGGTCTTGAGGTTATCGAGGCCTGCCGGCTTTTCGATCTGCCCCCTGAAAAAGTCGATGTGCTGATACATCCGCAGAGCATAATACATTCCCTGGTTGAATTCAAAGACAGGAGTTGTCTGGCCCAACTGTCCATGCCTGACATGCGGGGGCCGATTGCCTATGCGCTTTCGTATCCTGAGAGGCTTGCTGAGCCAATCCCTGGTCTTGAGCTCGAAAAAATAGGGTCTTTGACATTCAGGAAGCCTGACCATGATATGTTCCCCTGTCTTTCGTATGCCTATGAGGCGATGAAAACAGGCGGGACCGCGCCGGCTGTCCTGAATGCTGCCAATGAAATTGCCGTGTATGCTTTTTTAGAAAATAAAATAGGTTTCAATGATATACCCGCTGTGATAAGAAAAACTGTTGAAAGTCATACAGCGCTTTTGGCGCCTGATCTCAATGATGTGCTTGAAGCCGACAGATGGGCGAGAGAAAAAGCCGAACACTATGTTAAGGAGTTGGGAATATGATAATTATCTATGCTGTAGTCCTGCTTGGTGTCCTGATCTTCGTGCATGAGGCCGGACACTTTCTCCTGGCGAAACTGCTGGGAGTGAAGGTCTTGAAATTTTCTCTTGGATTCGGCCCTAAAATAATAGGCTGGAAATTCGGTGAGACGGAATATCTTCTTTCTGCAGTCCCACTCGGGGGCTATGTGAAGATGCTTGGGGAAGAGCCCGGAGAAGAACTCGATGAATCAGAAAAAAACAGGGCATATAATTATCAGCCTGTCTGGAAGCGGTTTGCGATCGTGTTTTCGGGTCCGTTTTTTAACCTCTTGTTTGCAGCAAAGGTTTTTGTCCTGATTTTTCTGTTGGGGGTCCCGCTGCCTTTGTCTGATATCGGGAAAGTCCAGGAAAATTCCCCTGCTGCCGCAGCCGGTCTTTTGACCGGGGACAGGGTTGTACAGATAAACGGAAAGGCCGTTGAAAGCTGGCTTGATATCCTGACGATCCTGAACGATAATCCCGGCAAAACACTTTTATTTAAAATCAAAAGAAATGGTCGTGTTTTTGATATTCCTGTGCGCCCTGAGAAAAAGGCCGACAAGAACATCTTTGGTGAAGATAAAGAGGTCTGGTCTATAGGGATAGAGCCGCTTCTTTTCCCTGTGGTTGGAGAGGTGATGAAAGGCTTGCGCGCAGATGAGGCAGGTCTGTTAAAAGGCGACAGGATTATAGAGATCAGCGGGACAACCCTGAAAACCTGGCAGGATATGACGATGCTGATACACGCAAGTCCTGAGAAACCGCTCCGGTTCAGGATACAAAGGGGTGGACAGGTGATGGATATGACGATAACCCCCAGGAAAGAGACCTATAAAACTCCGGACGGAGATGAAAAGTCAATAGGGCTTATCGGCATAAAACCTGCGGGAAACGATTTTATCAAAAAGTATGGTCTGCCTGAAGCTGTTTCGCTTGGGCTGAAGCGGACGTGGGACATATCTGTTCTTACCGTGGTCTCTATGGTAAAACTCATTCAACGCGTAATCCCTTCAAATACCATAGGCGGTCCTATCATGATATTTCAGATGGCGGGCGAGCAGGCGTCTCAGGGCGCATTGAACTTTTTTACCTTCATGGCCGTTATCAGCATAAACCTCGGCATACTGAACCTCCTGCCGATACCAATACTCGACGGCGGGCATATCCTGTTCCTCGGCATCGAAACCATAAGGAGGAGGCCGCTCAGTAAAAATGTGGTCATGATCGCCCAGAGAGCAGGGCTTGTTTTTTTGCTGACACTGATGGCTTTTGCTTTTTATAATGATATTGTAAGGCTTTTTGCAGGGAAGATGTTCTAATCAATGAGTCATACCCTTAAGATACGCATATATTATGAGGACACTGACTGCGGCGGCGTTGTCTATTACGCAAATTATCTCAGATATGTCGAACGTGCGCGTACTGAGTTCCTGGAATCAAAGGGCGTGAGTCTTCGTGCGCTGATGGATGAGGGGGTATATTTTGTTGTTGCTGAGGCGGCTTTAAAGTATTTCTCTCCCGGAAGGTATGGAGATATAATGGCGATAGAAACAACTGTCGGAAGGGTTGGCCCTGCGTCCATAGTATTCAGGCATACGATCAGCCGGGACCTGAGCGGCGAAAAACTCGTCGAGGCAACAGTGAAACTTGGCTGCGTTGGTCAGGATATGAAGCCCCTGCGGCTGAGGAAAAATGTCATGGATGCAGTCACGGCGGCAGAATTATGAACATGGAAATGGCGGCAGCAAAACTCCAGACCCTTCATGTGAGCGTATGAAAAAAATACTCGACAGAAAAGACATAAAAAAAATGGCCGCCAGGCTCAGGGCCGAAAGAAGAAAAATAGTTTTTACAAACGGCTGTTTTGATATTCTCCATGCAGGTCATGTCAGGTATCTGAAACAGGCAAGGAAACTTGGGGATGTGCTGATCATCGGACTCAACTCTGATCTGTCCGTATCCCGCATAAAGCCCGGCAGGCCAATAAATTCAGAAAAAAACAGGGCAGAGGTTTTGGCTGGCCTTACCGTGGTTGACTATGTAGTTGTCTTTTGTGAAAAGACGCCGTACAACCTGATAAAAGCTGTAAAGCCTGACATCCTGGTTAAAGGCGGAGACTGGAGGGAAGAGGACATCATAGGGTCTGATATTGCAAAAGAGACCCGCAGCTTGCCTTTTGTAAAAGGCGTCTCTACCACAAGGATTATAGAAAAAATCATCAGGACGAAAGATTAGCCGCTAATTAGTGAAGAACCCTGTGCCAAGAGCACAGGGCGTCAAAAGTCAAAACAAATTTAGGGTCTTCGTGGATGTGAGTGGGTAAAAATATTAGAAAAAGGCTATT
>PGYF01000026.1:0-3550 GCA_002839535.1 Nitrospira bacterium HGW-Nitrospira-1 | reverse complement strand
TGGAATGACGGAGGGGGGTCGTGGAATGACGGAGGGGGGTCGTGGAATGACGGAGGGGGGTCGTGGAATGACATGATTTGTGACAAGAATGACCCACACTCTTACGCGAAGACCATCTTCAATTAAACAATATTTCGAGCAACTGCTTTCGCAAAACACCGGCGTCTATAATCTTACGGGATCGTCTGCTGCATTACTGCTTGCGCTTGAAAAGTCCCCCTTTGTCGCCATAGAGAAAGACGAGGCACGGGCTGAAATCCTCAAAAGGGACATAGACTTTTACCGGGAGTTATTTCCCGGCGGGAAAACAGTTTTTCTGCCTGACAGTAATGGGCCTGCGGCCTCAGGCAGAAGGGCCGAGATATTGTATTATCTCAAAGCAGCGGATTCGATCGTAACGTCTTCAAAAAATCTCCTTACAACGCTCTGGAACAAAAAACAGCTCGAAGCAAACTCCTTATCCATTAAAAAAGGCGACGTCGCAGATCGGTCAACGCTTGAGGGTCTGTTGATTCTGCTTGGTTACAGGCAGGCTGAAATCGTTACAGAGAAGGGAGAATACAGCAGGAGGGGATGGATAACAGACATCTATCCATCTACTGCCGAGGACCCGTACAGGATAGAATTTTTCGGTGATGAAATCGAGCATATCAGGATATTTGACGTTGAAACGCAGAGGTCAAAAGAAGACGTTGACGGACTTTTTATTTTGCCTGCCGCAGAACCGGAAGATATGCTGCCCCTTTCAACTGTTGCCGAGGGGAAAAAGTTCTACTGTCTCTATCAGGCAGACAAAGATGAGTCCCTGCCTGAGAGTGCCATATTTCTGTCGAGGTATTCCTTTGAGCCCGGACATGGCAGTGATGATGAAGGAAACGCGGCGGAAACACAAGTCAGACATTTGGATGCGGGCGTGCTTTCGATGAAAGGGCTTGGCATTCTCCCTGCGGAGAGAAAGACCCTGGAAGATATCCCTGAAAAGATTGAAAATTTGACTGCTAAAAACAAAGTGATTATCGTGGCCTCTTCGATTGGCCAGGCAGAGAGACTGAGGGAACTGTTCAGAGGAAAAAATATTATTGCGCCGTCTATTGAAAGGAAAGAGATCAGCGATTTTCAGGGACAAATCAGCCTTACCGTCGGCTGCCTGTCTGCGGGGATATTTCTTGAGGGGCTGATAATCCTTACGGAAAGGGAACTCTTCGGGGAGAGACCTCCTGTAAGGCCGATCATGAAATCAAAGGTCTCGAAACTCCTCGCATCTCTGGATGAAATAGCCCCTGGAGATTTTGTTGTGCACAGGGAACACGGCATCGGCAGGTTCACAGGCACGGTAAGACAGGGGACGGATGAAGCTGAACTTGAACTCATGCAGATAGAATACGAGGACGGCCGCCTCTACATACCTGTTCAGAACATCCCGATGCTTTCAAAGTACAGGGCAGAAGAAGGCATAGCGCCCAAGACCGACAAACTCGGGGGCAGTACCTGGCAGCGGAAAAAGGAGAGGGCCAGGAAAAAGGTGCATGAAATCGCTGAGAAACTGATAGCCCTTTATGCAGGGAGAAAAGTTGCGAGAGGATTTATTTTCAGTTCCGATACAGAGCTTCACAGGGAGTTTGACGGTTTTTTCCCCTATCAGGAGACGCCTGACCAGACAAAGGCAATAGAAGAGATCAAAAAAGACATGGAATCAGACCAGCCTATGGACAGGCTTATCTGCGGAGATGTCGGCTACGGCAAGACAGAGGTTGCGATGAGGGCTGCCTTCAAGGCAATTTATGATAACAGGCAAGTCGCTGTTTTGGTCCCTACAACGATTCTTGCCGAACAGCATTTCAGCACCTTCAGGGAACGTTTCTCAGGCTTCCCTGTGACCATAGACTACATCAGCAGATTCAAGTCGAAAAAGCAGATCAATATGACGCTGAAAAGCCTTGCCAAAGGCGAGATTGACATTATTATTGGGACGCACGGCCTTTTATCCCGGAAGGTTCTTTTTAACAGACTCGGGTTATTGATCGTTGATGAAGAGCATAAGTTCGGGGTCAGCCAGAAAGAAAAGATCAAGGAACTCAGCAGAGACGTTGATGTATTAAACCTTACCGCAACACCCATACCGAGGACACTCCATATGGCGCTTTCAGGCATAAGGGACATAAGCATCATCGAGACCCCGCCGGAAGAAAGGCTTTCGGTAAAGACAGACGTTACCCGCTTTAGCGACAGTCTGATCAGGGATGCGATAACCAGAGAGCTTGAGAGGGACGGGCAGGTCTTCTTTGTCCATAACAGGATAGGGGACATTTACCGGGTGGCGGATCATTTGGCGCAGATCGTGCCTGCTGCTAATATTGCAGTGGCCCATGGACAGATGCCTGCAAGGGAACTCGAGAAGATAATGCACATGTTTTTCGCAGGAGAGGTTGCAGTTCTGGTCTCGACAGCGATCATAGGCTCAGGCCTGGATATCGCGAGGGCGAACACCATTATTATAGACAGGGCAGACAAGATGGGGCTTGCAGACTTGTATCAACTCAGGGGCAGGGTCGGGAGGAGCAATCTGAAGGGATATGGATATTTTCTTATACCTGAGGAGCCGCTGATGACAGAGGAGGCAAAGAAAAGACTTCAGGCGATCCAGGAGATGAGCTATCTCGGCGCGGGTTTCAGGCTTGCGATGAAGGACCTTGAGATACGGGGGGCCGGAAACGTCTTTGGCGCCGAGCAGTCCGGACATATACATGAAATCGGGTTAGACCTTTATATCGAGATGCTTGAAAAAGCAGTTGCCGAATTGCAGGGGATTGATATCAAAGAGGAGTTCGATCCTGTAATAGACCTGGTGGTTCCAGCCTTTATCCCTGATGAATATATTTCCGATGCCATTCTCAGACTCAGCTTTTACCGGAGGATCTCATCCCTGAGAGCAGAAAAAGAGACTTCGGAATTCGAATCAGAACTCAGGGACAGATTCGGCGCTCCGCCGCAGGAAATCCTGAATCTGCTGGATATTATGAGGCTGAAAAACCTCTCAAGAGAGCTTATGGCAACAAAAGTGCAGGATGCGCATGGCAGGGTCAGGGTCTCTTTTTCTCCTGATACAAAAGTGCAGCCCCGGCAGATTTTCAGCCTGCATGACAAAAGGAAGGGGAGGGTCAAGTATATGCCTGACGGGTTTGAATTGGACATTCAGGGATTCTCAGGGAAAAAGGCATTTGATGAGATTTATGGGGCGTTAAAAGAGCTTGGAGAAAGTGTTCTGCACAAAACAGGAAAAGCCTGAAATATATTTTATATTTATTCGTCCGAAAATAATTTGGCTCCCGGGGAGGGATTCGAACCCCCGACAGGGTGGTTAACAGCCACCTGCTCTGCCGGCTGAGCTACCCGGGAATTTGAGATTAACAACGTGCAGTATTTTACTACAAAGGAGTTTTTTATATCAACATGACGAATTGCCTCATCTAAAATCTACATGAAAGTGAATCGTTGCCTCATTTAAAAAACTATACGAAAAAATATCAAAATAGTCTCTCATAAATCAAAA
>PGYF01000025.1:4794-16591 GCA_002839535.1 Nitrospira bacterium HGW-Nitrospira-1 | reverse complement strand
GCAAGTGAAAATATGGAGCTGAGGATGAGAGGCGGCCTTGCGAGGGCAAATGCCGTTAAATATGTACATGACAAGCATGGGGTGAACATGCTGGCCAATGTTTGCGCCATTGACAGGGCGACCCTTTCAGCATCCATGGACTACTGGGTGCCGGGAGTCGGGGTAACAGGCGTTCACGAAATGGTTGCGAACGCTCTTATCATGACAGGTGAAAAAGAGAGAGAGACCAATCTGCGCGGCGAACCCCTTCCAGGAAAGGAGGGCAAATAACCATGTACGATAGCGGTAAAATTATTGCCGGGCTTCTTGCCTTTGTAGTGTTTGCGACCTTCCCTTTCATCAGTAATATGGGAAAGGCCGGTGCAAAGCCGAAACCGAGTATTGACACCCCGGTTATTAATCAGATGCAGGTCAAACAGTGTGTTGAGTCCAGGGACTTCATGAGGACAGAGCATATGCAGCTGCTGAATAACTGGAGGGATTCTGTTGTACGCAACGGAGACAGGATCTATGTCAATAACGCCGGACAGGGCGTTAATATAAGTCTTCAAAACACCTGCATGAACTGCCATTCAAACAAGAAAAAGTTCTGTGACGAATGCCACAACTATATGGCTGTTAAACCGTATTGCTGGAGTTGTCATATCGCACCGAAGGAGAACGCGCTATGAGTATAAACAGAAGACAATTTTTAAAACTGGTGGGAGTTTCAACTGTAGCGGGAATTGGCGGGGCTGCAGTATTTGGCGGGCTGCGCAATAGCGGTCTGGAGGCGTCCCAGACTTCGCCTGACCCCAGGTCTCTGAAAGGAAAGAGATGGGGGTTTGTTGTTGACATGAGCAAACTGAAATCCGATGAGGATTATCAAAAATGCATAGACGCCTGCCACAGCATTCATAACGTGCCGGATATGAGCAGCCTACCTGAAGAGATCAGAAAAAGGCAGGAGATCAAATGGATATGGAAGGATAACTTTGAACATACGTTTCCGACTGCCCCGGAAGACGAATATCAAAACAAAGAGATGAAGGAGAAGAATTTTTTCCTCTTCTGCAACCATTGCGCCAAGCCTGCTTGTGTGAGGGTATGTCCGACTCAGGCGACCTTCAAGAGAAAAGACGGCGTCGTGATGCAGGATATGCACCGCTGCATCGGATGCAGGTTTTGTATGGCAGCGTGTCCGTTCGGAGCGAGAAGCTTTAACTGGAGAGACCCAAGGGGCAAGGATGACAACGGCCGGCCTTTCATCAAACCCGAAAAAGAGAACAAGGAATTTCCAACGAGAATGATCGGAGTGGTGGAGAAATGCACCTTGTGCTATGAGCGCCTTGCCAAGGGCCTGCAGCCTGCATGTGTCGAAGTCTCTAATGGGGCGATTGTTTTTGGCGATCTCGAAGACCCGAATTCCGAGGTCAGGAAGATCATCGCTGCAAAATACACCATCAGACGAAAACCCGAACTCGGCACACAGCCCAGTATTTACTATGTGATAGGAGGTGGCGAACATGCTGGATAAAGCGCTGACCGGAGGTCGAAGATACTGGACATGGATTTTTGTTTTGCTCGCTGTAATTGGCGTGGCTGTTCTAACGTATCTCAAGCAATTCAATGAAGGTCTGGGAATAACAGGACTGAGCAGGGACGTCTCCTGGGGAATTTATATAGGACAGTTTACTTTTCTCGTAGGTGTTGCCGCCTCGGCTGTTATGCTGGTTATCCCGTATTATCTCCATGATTTTAAGAAATTCGGCAAGATTGTGATCCTGGGTGAATTTTTGGCGATCTCCGCTGTTATCATGTGTGTCCTCTTTATTTTTGTTGATATGGGTCAGCCGATGAGGATTACGAACGTTATTCTTTACCCCACGCTCAATTCTGTTATGTTCTGGGACAGTGTTGTTCTTATGGGCTATCTTGCGCTCAACCTGATAATCGGCTGGACAACGCTTGGGGCTGAACGCAAGGGTGTAAAGCCGCCGCAATGGGTGAAGCCTCTGATATACCTTTCGATCCCCTGGGCTGTCAGCATCCATACCGTGACAGCGTTTTTGTATGCCGGAATCCCCGGCAGGCACTTCTGGCTTACCGCTGTTATGGCTCCCCGCTTTCTTGCCTCGGCATTTGCAGGCGGCCCGGCTCTCCTGATCCTGCTGGCCCTTCTTGTGAGAAAGACAACGAAGTTTGATCCGGGATATGAGCCTATACAGGCGTTGGGAAAGATCGTTACATATGCGATGTTTGCAAATGTTTTCCTGCTCGGAATGGAATTTTTCACCGCCTTCTACAGCAATATCCCCGGACATATGCATCCGTTCCATTATCTGTATGCCGGTATTGAAGGCCAGGGGAAACTTGTCCCTCTGATGTGGGCTTCGAGCATCTTTGCGGTCGCTTCTCTTGCCATCCTCGTCTTTCCCTCATTCAGGAAGAACGAAAAGCTCCTGGCAATTGCCTGTGTGATGCTGTTCACTTCGCTCTGGATTGACAAGGGCTTCGGACTGGTCATAGGCGGCTTTGTGCCGAATATGTTCGAAGGCATAACGGAATATTGGCCTACTCTGCCTGAAGCGATAATAACTGTTGGTGTATGGGCTATAGGGTTGCTTGTCCTGACTGTGCTGTATAAAGTAGCTGTTACGGTGAGGGAAGATACAGCGTAAGAAATGGATTTTATTTTCCATAATTGGATATAATAATATGCCTGTCAGGCATATAAAAATAAGGAGGTTAGTTAAATGTACATAGTAGCAGTAGATGCAGAAAAATGTGAAGGTTGTGAGGAGTGTGTCAATAACTGTCCTGTTACCGTATTTCAGATGAAAGACGGAAAGGCAGATCCTTTTCAGGCAGATCTCTGCGAGGGATGTGAGACATGCACAAGCGTTTGTCCGTCTGGAGCAATAACCCTGACTGAGATGTAATGTGTTTAATTTCAAAAAAGGGCAGGTTTAATTCTGCCCTTTTTGCGACATTTAAAATCAAGAAAGACCGTATTTATCAGGAGGTGTAACAATGAAACTCGGCGTTATCATGAGTGATTACAGGACAGGCGAAGATGTTCTCAAAAGATTAAGCGCTGAAAAACTCGGCATTATCTTTGTCGGCAACGGAGTCTATCATGCAGCAACTAAGGAAGCCGGCAAAACATCTTCCATCCTCGAGAAAACGGGCAATTTATATGTACTGACTGAAGATCTCGAGAGCAGGGGATTTACCTCTGCAAATCTGGACAGCAGGGTAAAGGCCGTTACCTACAGTGATGTGGTTGACCTTATTTTTAATGATTATGAAAAAATTGTCTGGTTATAAAACATAAAGGAGGCAGAGTTATGGGAAAATTGACAATAGGCTGCTTTTCATCTCTGGTAGGCTCATTATCACTTGATTTCTCGGTGAAGCTGGCTGAGGCAGCAGTAAAAAAGGGACATACCGTTGATTATTGGATGTCAGGGAACGCGACCATGATGTCCAAAAAAGGCCAGAGGGCTTTTAAGGATTATTCCGCCCTTGCAAAGACAGTGCAGGAACTCATTGCCACAGGGAAATTCCAGATAACAGCCTGTGAGGCATGCGCTGAGGCAAGAGGCTATCATAAAGAGGACACTATAGAAGGCGCCAGGAGATTCAGCATGGACTGGTACCTTGCAAGCGCCTTTGATGCAGACAGGGTCCTTCATATAGGAGGGGATTAATATGGCTACCAGGAAACTTTTATTCGTTGTCAGAGCGCTTCCTTACAAGACTGAGGCGTCAAGATTAGGATTGACCCATGCGATCTCCAGCCAGTCAGTTGAGATATATTTGAAGGACGGAGATCTGGTCGAGGCTTCTATTGCCTTCATAGGAGACGGTGTTATGAACTGCCTTAAGAACCAGCAGGCGATGAAACATTACGGCTTAACAAGCATCGAAGGACATATGAAGAACACCTTGCTGCTTGACATGAAAGTCATGGTATGCAAGGAGGACCTTGATAAATTTGGTATCAAGGAAGATGCGCTCCTGATGGACGCCGAGGATATTGGCGGGGAAACAAACACCCAGATAGTCCCGTACAGTGAAATACAGAAGGAGATGGAATCAGTAGACCATCTACTTTTCTGCTAATACAACAGAGGAGGATTAAAAATGGCTGATTTAAAATCACAGACACCGACACAGGTTTTGGATGTTCTCGGTCGTGTATGCCCTTATCCGCTTGTTCTGTCCAAAAAAGCGCTTGAAAAAATACCGAGCGGCGGTATTATCAAGATTCTCTGCGATGCGCCTGCATCAGCAGAAGATTCACTCCCGAGGTTTGCAGAGGGCAAGGGCTGGCCGGTTGAAGTCATTAAACTCGCAGACAGCTGGGAAATTTATATCCAGAAGAGCTGATTTTATTTTACTTACGCAGGAGGGGTAAACACACTATACCCCTCCCTGCCTACAGAGTTGCTCCGTGCTATTATTGCCGGCTTCGCAAAAAGTCCCATTAAACCTTGCAACTGTCAAGGTCCGGCTTGTCCGGAATGACGACTTTTTACTAATGCGTCATTATTGCCTTTCAGCGATTAGACAATACAAATAATTGTCCAATTCCGAGATGAGTTCTTTAAACAGTCCGCCGTGACTTTTTGAGGTTGAGAAGAGTTCTTTTCGTATTTCCTGAATTTGCGGGGTATCGCATGCTTCATAGGTTATATGTCCATTGGTCATGGCGAATCTTTCTAAAAGCAGGAGTTTATTGGCCTTTTCGACAAAAGGAATAAGCAAACTCCTGATCTGCATGAGCATCTTTTCCTTTGTTTCATTAATTGTTAAATCATTGCTGAGCAAAGCAATCTCTTTAGTCAGAATATAAAGCGTGCAGTATTCAAGTCCCCTTACACCCCTCCGCCATTGAAGGAGCATAGGATTTCTCCAGAACCAGAGGAAATTGCGAATGCCAAGATTAATCAGGTCATTGACTGATGAGACGAGTTCGTTAAGAGAACTCTTTTCTTTTTGATTACAATAGTTATTGTCCGCAAATAGGGACAGTCCTCTCAGATTCATTATTTCAGGTTTTGAGTTTTTGAATTTTTTTAACTCATAACTGTTTTCTGTCAGGTATTCCCATAGATTTTTTAAGACGCCAGCCCCGTTTGCATCATCGGGCGTATCAAAATGAATAAGCGACAATATTACCCTGCCTTTCCCAAAATTACCCTCTACAACAGCAGGTTCGTTTTTCAGACGTTCAGGGTCAAGGTTAATCTTATAAATTTTTTCCATCTCAGACCAGCTGCCATTGGCATCCACATCGCCCACATTCAAATCAGAGCTGAAAGAGTCAGGCAGTGCATCGCCGTAAGTCGCCAGTATTCTGAGGTTTTTATCATCAATTAAAAATTGAGATGGCCACCATGCGTGAAAAATCGGTGATGAGTGATGGGTAATGGGTGATGAGTTGAGTCCCTGCCAAATCCGGTGTTCTGTTATATTCAGATGAATCTGCCCGCTGAAACTCGGCACCCGATCCTTTGTCGGTTTTCTTCTGATATTCAAAAGCCATATACCGTCAAGCGTTGCAAGTCCTGCGCCGCCGCAGAATCCGAGATAATTTCCGCCGTTACGCACAAATTTTTTTATTTCGGTTGTGCCTTTATCACCGAGCGTCTTTAATTTATTAGATGCCCAGCCTCCGGGCACAAAGAGCACGGCATAATTTTTAAGACAGCCGCATTTTATGTCTTCCGCGCGGATGAGATCAAAGGGCAAACAGGCGTTTTTCAACGCCTTGTATGCCATTAAGCCCCAGAGAAACGACTCGTCCCAGAGAAAAGCAGTAGGTTTTAATTTTTCACTTTTCATTTTTCATTTTCACTAAGACGGCTATAAGTACGGATACACTGACGCCTAATTCTGTCATTACGGCTTGTCCGCAATCCTTCAGGAAAAGAAAGATTCCCGACAAGCGGGAATGACAAAAATTGTGTTGCTTTACTTAAGACCGCCTAAGTAACTTTCCTTCATACCCCCTTGGAGTTATCATCCTGTTACCCCACACGAATGTCTGAGAATTGCCTATTATCACGGTTGTCTGCATATCAATGCCATGCTCAAGCATGTTTTTTAAATCAGTGATGACTATCCTTTCATGCTTTCTCATTGCGCCTTTTACTATACCGACAGGCGTTTCGGCGCTCCGATGTCTGAGAAATATTGCCCTTGCCTTATTGATATGTTCAGGTCTTCCCATGCTTTTGGGATTGTAGAGAACGGTTACAAAGTCAGCCATTGCAGCTGCCTCAAGCCTCTTCTGTATCGTATCCCATGCTGTGAGTCTGTCTGAAAGGCTTATTACTGCGAAATCATGCATCAACGGCGCGCCAAGACGTGCTGCGCATGCATTCAGGGCAGAAATGCCGGGGATAACCTCAACCGTAATGCGTGATGCATGATGCGTGATGCGTGGTGTATTATCTGCTTTTAACTCATTACCCATAACGCATAACGCATTACGGTCTTTTAGTATCTCAAACACCAGCCCTGCCATTGCATATATTCCGGGATCTCCGCTGCTTATAACAGAAACAGTTTTTCCGCTCATTGCAAGCTCAACAGCCTTTTTGCATCTGTCAATTTCCTGCGTCATTGCTGTTGATACGATCTCCTTGTCTTTTATCAACTCCTTTATCAACTCAAGGTATGTGCCATATCCGACAATCGCATCTGATTTTTTTATTGCGTTTTGGGCATAAGGCGTAATATGTTCAATGCTTCCGGGCCCGGTGCCTACGATGTAGAGTGACGAGTGACGAGTGACGAGTGACGAGCCTTTATTTTTTAACTTGTTACTTGCAACTTGTAACTTGTTACTGCCTTTGAGCACTACTGCCACTGTTACATTCCCGCTTTTCTGTTTCGGCACAAGAAGCGTCTCTGCCCCTGACGCAAGCAGAGCTGCGGGCTCTGCAACTGCATAAGCGCCTGTGGCCTTGAATGCGGCTTCTGAAATTTGGATTGCGGATTGCGGATTGCGGAATATGGAATTAAGTTCATCAGGTGAAAATGCATTAACTGTAAAACCATACTTTTCAGCGAATGCTTTTAGCCCTGCCTCGCGGGCTTTAATGTCAATTGTAGCGATGGAGAAGACTGATAGAAATGACAGGTTGTTTTTTTTGAGAACTGTTTTGGCTGCATCTTCTATTTCCTCTTCAGACGTCCCTCTGTTGCAGCCGATGCCGATAATGAGATTTTGGGGTCTTAACAGCAAACGATCTGTAGTTTTTAGATTTTTGTTTCTGGAATTTGTCATGCCGGCTTGTCCGGCATCCTTCTTTGCAGGGCTAACAGAAAGATTCCCGACAAGCGGGAATGACAACGTGGACTTATTTGTGATAATAATATCAGCAGATTCAAGGACAGATACCTTGATGAACTCTGGCGGCGGAACTATTCCAATATCGTCATAAACATTCAGCCTTCCATTATTGATCAGCCGCGTTGATATTGCAGGAACAGCATTCCAATTCTCTATGACTAAGCCATTTTTTTTAGCCCACAGATCAATCGAGGGGAGGGAATTTATATCGGATGCGGTTGTTATAACCGCTTCGCCTTTCAAAAAATTCGCAATCTCTTTTGCCAGTTCATTTCCTCCGCCTAAATGCCCGCTTAAAAGACTGACGGCAAATTTCCCTTTTTCATCAAGCACAACAACAGCAGGGTCTGTCTTCTTGTCTTTTATCAGCAGCGCAATAGTCCTTACCACAATGCCTGCCGCCATGATAAAAATAAGGTTTTGGGCTTTATTCCAAAGTTTAGAGACAGATCTAGAATTGAATTTCTGAATTTGAGCATCAGGATAAAGCCTTTGAAGCTTTTTGGCAAGATTAAAACCATTATCCGTTATATAAAAAATTGTGCTCTTTGCTCTTTGCTCTGCCTTATTTCCTGCAGCCATGCTTGAAATCCCTGTGGTAAAGCTTTGATTCCTTGCCGGTAGAGGTCTCGGATGCTCTCAGCGATTCTCCTACATATATCAAGGCAGTCTTCCTTATGCCGGCATTTTTGACAAGGGCATCAATGTCTTTGAGCGCGCCCCTGATAATCCTTTGCTCAGGCCATGAAGCCTTTTCTATAATCACAACAGGTGTGTCTTCGGAATAACCCTGCAAAAGCTCCCCCTTAACTTCTTCGATCATTCCAACGCTTAAAAAAATCACCATTGTTGCCTGATGCCTTGCCAATTCGCTCAGTCTTTCAGTTTCAGGCACAGGCGTCTTTCCTTCCAAACGTGTAAAAATTACTGTCTGGCTTATTTCGGGTATTGTCAGTTCCTGTCCGAGCATCGCGGCTCCTGCCATTGCGGATGAAACGCCCGGGATAACTTCGTATTCAATATTTAACTCCCTGAGTCTTTCAATCTGCTCTGATATTGCGCTGTAAAACGACGTGTCGCCTGTGTGAAGCCTTACCACAGATTTGCTTGAGTCTACCGCCTTTTTCATAACCCCGATGATCTCATCGAGGGTCATTGAGGCTGAATTATAGACCTCCGCCATAGTCCCCCTAAGCAGTTCGGGGTTTACGAGACTCCCAGCATAAATCACAACATCGGCAGCATCGAGAAGTCTTTTGCCTTTCAGTGTAATCAGGTCAGGATCACCTGGGCCTGCGCTGATAAAATAAACCTTTGGTTTGTTAGTAGTGATAAGTGATGAGTGATGAGTGATGAGATTAATATGTTTCTTGTTCATTTTTTAATTATCACCATTGAAAAATAATTAAGGTCATCTTCTTTGACGTCTGTAATGGAATGGAAAATCTTTTCGTCTTCCATGCCTGCCCGTGAGATATAAACGGCATTGCCTGTGAGATTCATTTCATTAAGCATGTTCAACACCTTATCAAATACCTTATGCACCTTCATCAGGACAATGGCATCAAACTGTTCTACTGTTTTTTTCAGGTCCCCGGGATAGTTTGCAGGAAGTATGGCGATCCTTTCGTCGGCAATGCCAAGGAAAAGACCTGCCCGGGCAGCGGCTGTATTGATAGATGATACCCCCGGGATTATCTCAATGGAGATTCCGGGATTCAATTCAAGAAGCCTGTCATGCAGATAGAAATATGTGCTGTAGATTGTCGGGTCCCCTATGGTGACGAACGCCGTATCGGTCCCTTTGCTGAGCCTGCTGAGTATCGCCTCTACTGTTTCATTCCATTTTGCATCAAGCTTACAATCACTACTATGATTTTTTTCTAACCCCTGACCCCTGACCCCTGACCCCTGTTGTTTAGTCTTTCTCATCGGGAAATAAGCTTCGATGATCTCCTTGCCTTCAAGACCAACCACCTGTTTCACAATAGACAGGGCAAGGCTGCTGCCTTCTTCTCTGCCTTTGGGCACACAGATGCATGAGACCTCCCTGAGTATCTTTACGCTCTTCAAAGTCAATAGTTCCGGGTCTCCGGGACCGACTCCGATAACATACAGTTTACCTGTCATTCGATTCCCTTTCTCCTGTGATAATAAAAACCGGATTTAGGGCGCTCATGTGCGTTCTGCCGGCAACTGCTTTAGAACGGGATACCGAGATTTCGGAAATACTGATGGTAAACCCATGGTCTGTGAGAGCTTGTATTGCATTATTCAGGGTATCTATTGCGATAGCGTTAATCACAATAATGCCCGAGGGCATAGCATTGCTGATTATTCTTATGCACTCTTTCAGCCTGCCGCCGCTGCCGCCGATAAAGACACGGTCCGGGGCAGGAAGCCCTTCCAGAACTGCAGGGGCCTCACCTTTAATCACCTCAATATTTTCAGCATTAAATCTGTTCACGTTTGTATATATATTTTCAATCTGCTCTTCTTCCTTCTCTATGGCAAAAATCTTTAATTCAGGATACAGCCTTGCAGCCTCTATTGATACAGAGCCGGAGCCTGCGCCGATGTCCCAGAATATGCCTTTTTGCGGAAGTCTTAGTTTGTGAATGGTTACAGCCCTTGCCTCATCTTTTGTAATGAGCCCTCTTGAATGAATGATTTCGGTTTCTGATAAACCGAATCTGAAGTTATCTGTCATTGCGGCTCTTGTCCTCGCTTTGTCGAGGATCAGTCCGCAATCTTTCTTTACGCTTTCTGACAGATCGGAAGGATTCCCGACAAGCGGGAATGACATTGATGATGGCTTCTTATTTTTCAGGATCACTACATTCGGCTCTGAGAAAGACATCCCTGCAATCTCATCAGGCGTTCCTTCCGTTACTCTCTCATCATGATAACCAAGCCTTTCGCAGACATATAAAGACAGTGATGAGTGATGGGTGAGAGGTGATGAGTTAAGAAAATCAGCAATAACAGCAGGGTTGTTCTCCTTGTCGGTAAGTATTGCAATCTTGTTATGTCTATCCAAAAGCATTGGAATATCTTTTATTCCATATGGCAGTCTCCTTCTCTTTTCAGGGTCAGGGCCGCCGTGAAGGCTCACAAGAAAAGTGTCATCCCATGGCTCTTTTATTTTTGAGAATGCCATTTGAATGCTCGATAAATCTGGCAATATCTCTACATTATCTTTCCCAAACTCTCTAACAGCCCTTCGGCCTATTCCAAAAAACATCGGATCGCCTGAGGCAAGAAGGACTACCCCCCCATTCCCCCACTTGGCAAGGGGGGGATTAGGGGGGGTGGCTTCAGCTATCGCTTTTATGAAGTTAATTGTTTCATTCACATTATTAATTACCTTCACCTTACCTTTAACTGACTCAAAGTCATCATATCCCTTAAAGACCTCAAAAAGCCTATTTGACGCAAGAATCACTTGCGAGTTGACAAGAATCTCTTTTGCCCTCTGCTCAAGAGGCTTGTAGCCAATGCCTATGACATATATTTTTGACATATCCCTCTGTAAAAAACTCCTTGCGTTATCAAAAGGCGACTTAATCGTCAACTCTCTCCCCATACCTCTGCAATAATCCTCTCAATCCGTCTTTCTGCCTCGTGTCGTAAAAGCCGCATGTCTTTTTAAATCCGTATCCGCCGCCTCGTTGGGTTTAGGCATATCTACATCTCCAGCGTTTTTAGATCCGAATGTTCCGCTATAAGCCTGAAATGCTTATCAGAATGCAAGAGGATGCATTTATAGTGCAGCGATAATGCGGATATGAGGGCGTCGGTCAAAGGCACATTAGCTCCCTTTTTCCTCAGCTTATAAGCAAGCCTCCATGCAGTTTCCCATACTTCATGATTTATCTCAAGCTGCCGTAGTGCAAGAAAATCATTGTAGAGCATAGTATAGTCCTTATCTGATTTCGCACCTCTCAGAATTTCCATGATTATAACCGCTGAAGTATAAGCGCTCTCATTTAAAATGAGGAAGCTTATTTTATCTTTCAGCGCAGCATCCAATCCTCTCAGGTATTTGACCCATATGGTAGAATCAATGAGAAATTTGTCAGCCATTGTTTTCTCTGAATTTTTCAATATCCTTTAAAGTTAAATCAATGGGCGAGGTTCCAAAGAGGCTTGCAAGGTGTTCAAGCCGCTTCTTTCTGATAATCTCTTTTAGCGACAGATTTAACAGCTCTTTCTTGGTTTTTGCGGATGTAAGTCTTTTTGCTTCTTCCAATAATTTTTCGTCTATGTCTATTGTAGCTCTCATTTTGTGCCTCCTTTTAGCGCATTATATAACAATTTTTAGCACATATACAAGGCATATAAATCAAGATGTTACGCCAATTTAGAAATGTCCGCTTTTTACCAATTTAGAAATGTCCGCTTTTCATTTTACCTAATCAGCCCCTTTTAATGAATTGCTTCCTAATT
>PGYF01000025.1:0-4741 GCA_002839535.1 Nitrospira bacterium HGW-Nitrospira-1 | reverse complement strand
ACAATGTCCTTTCCTGCCATCCTGCCTCCTTCTAAAAAGAGGCGGTCTAACATTCTTAAAAGCGGACATTTCTATTTTGGTATGACAGCAAAGCGAATTGCAAAAAATCTACACGAAACCGAATCGTTGCCTTACATAAGAAATCTACGCGAAAAAACAGGGGGATTATATGGCCGGCCTCAAATTTCAAAGGCGTCCTTAATATGTTCTATCCTGGTTTCCCCTCTGTCACTGGTAATGCTCAGCACATCAAATCTGGCAGGGAACTCCTTTTTTTGTGTTTTCATAAAACAGAGCGCCACTTTTCTGATCTTATCCCTTTTCTTTTGGTTCACCGCCTCAAAGGGATGCGCGAATACGTTGTCAGTCCGTGTCTTAACCTCTACAAAAACAATGATATCTTTATCCTTTGCTATGATGTCAATCTCTCCAAATACAGTCCGGTAATTTTTTTTGATAATGCCGAACCCTTTTTTTTTCAGAAAATCGGCGGCCATATCCTCCCCTTCTTTACCGAGAGTATTCATCTCGAAGCATACTGCTTATGACCTTATCTTTTTCCGCTGCTTTCATGCCCTTATTATGCTGTAGGTGGTGTAAAAGGGCAAGACCTGTAAGCAGATAAAGATTTTTTTTCACACATCCCCGCAAAATTTTTTCTTTAAATGCATTTTTCGGGTTAAAATGTCTTATGCCGCAGATAAAAATCCTACCAACAGATTTGAGAAACAAGATCGCAGCAGGCGAAGTCATCGAGAGGCCGGCCTCTGTATTAAAAGAGCTCATTGAAAATGCGATCGACGCCGGCAGCAGCGAGATCAAGGTCGAGATACTCAACGGCGGCAAGCGGATGATAAAGGTCTCTGACAATGGATGCGGCATGGATAAAGAAGACGCTCTTTTGTCCTTTGAACCGCACGCAACAAGCAAAATCAAAGAGCTTGACGACCTCTTTGACATCAGGACCCTCGGATTCCGCGGGGAGGCCCTTCCGTCCATAGCATCCGTATCAAAGGTAAAACTCATAACCGGACTAAAAGGGGCTTTGTCAGGAACATCAATCGAGATAGATGGTGGAGCGGTAAAGGAAATCAGGGATGCGCCTCTTGCAGGGACTATTTTTGAAATACGCGACCTGTTTTTCAATACGCCTGCAAGAAAAAAATTTCTCAGGACAAACAGCACGGAACTTTTCCATATCATAGAGACCTTTACCAGGGAGGCCTTATCACATCATCACATAGGGTTTGGCCTCGTAACAGACAACCGCGAAACCATGAACCTTCCAAAGTCCTCCGGCCTCAGAGAACGGCTGATGCAGGTTTACGGGAATGAATTCCTTAACGGATTGATAGAGATAACCTCCGCAGGCAAGGGCATGGAATTATCCGCTTTTGTCTCAAACAGCAGTAATTTCAGAAACACCAGGGCGCATCAATATATATTTCTCAACAAAAGGCCGATAAAAGATGCTTCTGTTTCCCATGCTGTATACAAGGCGTATGAGGGAATTCTTCCGCTCCAGCGGCATCCGATATTCTTTATTTTCCTTACCATGGACCCCGGCATGGTTGATTTTAATGTCCACCCGACAAAACGCGAAGTGCGGTTCGAGGACAAAGAGGCGATATACCGGTTTATCAACAGCTGGTTACGGGACAGGATAAAAGAGGACAGGACAGAGTACGCCAGGCAGTTTACAGAAGCCTCAGGAGAAGTTTTTGAGACCCCTTTCTTTCAGCAATACATAACCCCTGAGACGTCTTCCCTTGTGCATGACGGATGCTTTGTCTCAGAGAACCCGGAACTCGCCTACCGGACCTCGCTTCCATTCATATATCTGGGAGACACTTTCGTCGCCGTCTCAGGCAAAGGCGGTCTCACCATCATAGACCACCACGCGGCACATGAAAGAATCCTCTATGAGAAACTGCTCAACGGGATACATTCAATAACACGGCAACTCCTTTTCCCGAAACAGGTCAGGCTTTCAGGAAAAGAGTATAAGGCGCTGCTTGAAAACAGAGAGATGTTAAAGCCCTTTGGATTTGAGGTGGAGGATTTCGGCAACTCTACGGTGATCGTCAGAACCGTCCCTGATGAGCTTGACGACGCCGGACTGTCAGATATGCTCTCTGATATCGCTGCCGGATTCATAGAGCCGAACACTTCATTTCAATCTCTCAGAGACAGTATTGCTGCGCGTATTGCATGTCACGGCTCGATCAGGGGGAAAAAGATCCTCTCGCAGGAAGAGCTCTCCGAATTGCTCAATAATCTCGAAAAAACAGGGCATCCTGATCAGTGCCCTCACGGCAGACCGACAAGGATATTTTATTCTCTCCATGATTTGAACAGGCTTTTCAAAAGAAAATGAAAAAGGTAATAGTTCTGCTCGGGCCCACAGGCGTCGGGAAAACCGGCGCATCCATTCTGCTTGCAAAAGAGCTTGACACAGAAATCATCAGCGCCGATTCAATGCAGATATACCGTGGTATGAACATAGGCGCTGCCAAACCAACAAAAAAAGAGTTGGCGGAGGTAACACATCATATGATAGATATTGTCGAACCTGCTGAATCATACAGCGCAGGGCAATATATCGAGGCGGCAACAAAGATTATAGAAGGCCTCCATAAAAAAAACATGACGCCGGTGGTTGTCGGCGGCACAGGGCTTTATATCAAGGCAATGACAAGGGGTATCTTCGGCGGTCCCTCTGCTGACCCTGGTCTGAGAGATGAACTGCTTTCGATGGAACGTAATTTACCCGGGTCGCTTTATTCATGCCTTGTCCGTATGGATGAGGAAGCAGCAGGGAAAATCCAAAGGAATGATATACGGCGTATTGTAAGGGCGCTCGAGGTCTGCCTGAAAAGCAGAGAAAAGATCTCCCTGCTCCAGAGAAAATTTACCCGTCCGCTTCCTTATGAATTTATCAAGATAGGATTGACCAGGGAGAGAAAAGAACTGTACCGCATCATAGATGAACGCGTCGAAAAAATGTTTGAAGCAGGTTTTATGCAAGAGGCGGAGGCAATTCTCAGAAAATGCCCTGAGAGGACAGCCATGCAGGCAATTGGGTATAAAGAGCTGGCGATGCACATAGACAAAGAGATAGACAAAGATGAAACAATCCGTCTCATCAAGAGAAATACCCGGAGATATGCAAAACGACAGTTTACGTGGTTCAAAAAAGAGGAGGACATTCACTGGATCGATGTGACAGGTATTTTCGACAGGGCAGAAGTATTTCATTTCATAAAAGACACGCTTATGCGGATTCATCCCTGGATTTTTTCTTGCAATCGAGCTAAAAAGACAGATACACTTGACTATCAGGCTTCAAGGCGCTTGAATAATTAGGGGAAATCATTTAAGGTAAATAAATCTTACTCGTATTACTATCTGCTTAAGGAAACAGGGGGGTAGAAATGTCCAACAGCAAGGGGCAGAGTCTTCAGGATAATTTTCTCAACCAGCTCCGGAAAGATAAAATACCGGTGACCATCTTCCTGACAAACGGAGTGCGCCTGAAGGGATTAGTCAAGGCCTTTGACAATTTCGTCATTCTGGTAAAAGACGTAAGCCAACAACTTATTTACAAGCATGCTGTTTCAACCATCGTCCCGGAAAAAGATATTGACGTCAGCCTTGAAAGCGGGCAATAAGCCCCAAAACCCTGTTTCTGCTGCGGATATTATTATCCGGCATAAAACAAATTCTTGAAGATTATTTCGCTATAAGGCATTAATTACAGGAGGTATTAATTAGATGCTAAAAATGATGCGCCAGCACGCCAAATACTTTTATGTGCTTTTCTTTATCGTAATACTTTCGTTCCTTTTCTGGGGGGTCGGCACGGTTGATAAAACAAGTAGCGGCGGTATTGTCGCAGAAGTCGGCAAACACAAAATAACACAGGAAGAATACTACAGGGCTTACGACAACGCCTTCAAGTTTTATAAAGACCTGTACAAAGAAAAATTCGATGAAGAGATGCAGAAAAAACTGAAGCTGAAAGAGACGGTTCTCGACTCACTGATAAGCAACAGGGTTTTGCTGCTTGCTGCAGCTGAAAATGGGATCAAGGTAACCGACGAGGAACTGAATGAGGCGATCATCAATGATCCCGCATTCATGAAAAACGGTGTTTTTGACAACCAGTTTTATCAGAACATCCTGAGGCTCTCGAGAATCACGCCTGAACTATATGAATCAATGAAAAGACAGGAACTCACAGCAACAAGAATGGGCCGGCTTATTGAACTCGCAGCCAATCCGCCTGTTATTGACCTGGGCAGTGCATCCGCAGATGAGCAGACATTAAAGGCCCTGAAAGACGCCATGCTCAACGATGCAAAGGACAAGGCGATAAAGGCCTATATCAATGGATACAAAAAGTCGTTAAAGATAAAAGAATACCCGAAGCTCATATCATAATTCATTGGAAGGGAAAGATATGCCTGGACTGATCCAGGCATATCCCGCCTTTTACCGGATGTTCCCCTTAAAAAACAAACACTACACCGTAGATAACTTATTGAATATCAAGCATTATTACGACTTGATTGCAATTTCTTTTTAGTGGTTACATGTATTCCGCTGCAAGGTAAATATTTTGGTAAACGGATATTTGCGGCAAGTTTTTTGTCAATCAGGTACTTTTGGAACTCCGGAAGCCTTTCGCCTCCCTTCTTATCAAAATTTATCATGCTATATAAATATCCTTTTTAGCCTG